>NZ_JBQEPG010000007.1:0-270130 GCF_052045635.1 Pseudomonas sp. 22189 | reverse complement strand
TTCAACGCATCGTTCGGCGCGGTGGTGGTCACGGTGCCAGTGGTCTTGCCCACTTCGATGGTGATGGTCTGGCCGTTGGCCAGAGTCACGACAACCGGCGAGCCAGTCACCGGCGCACCAACCGTAGCGGTGTAAGTGACAGTGCCGCCTTCAGCGACCGAAGTATCAGCGGTCAGTTTGACGGTCGAAGTATCGATGGTGTCAGTGACTTCGGTGACAGCTGGAACGGTGCTCGGAACAAGGTTCTCGAAATTGCCACCGCTGGTTCCGGTAATACTGACTTCAACCTTGCCGGCATCTTTGTAAACGTCATCGGCAGGCGCTGGAACGGTCACGGTACCGGTGGTTTTACCGGCTTCGATGGTGATGACGGAGCCATTGCTCAGGGTCACGGTCACCGGGGTGCCGGCCGGGTTGGTCAGGGTCGCGGTGTAGACAATCGAACCGCCTTCAGCGACGGAGCCAGTGGCGCTCAACGTCAGGTTGGTGGTGTCGACGGTGTCGGTCACGGTGGTGCTGACCGGCGTCTTGTCGGCCACGAGGTTTTCGTAGTTGCCACCGCTCACGCCAGTGATCGAGTTGGTCAGCGGCGCCTGGCCGTTCAACGCATCGTTCGGCGCGGTGGTGGTCACGGTGCCGGTGGTTTTACCCACTTCGATGGTGATGGACTGACCGTTGGCCAGAGTCACGACAACCGGCGAACCGGTCACGGGTGCACCAACCGTAGCGGTGTAAGTCACCGTGCCACCCTCGGCGACCGAGGTGTCAGCGGACAGTTTGACGGTCGAAGTATCGATGGTGTCGGTCACTTCGGTGACCGCAGGGACAGTGCTTGGCACCAGATTTTCGAAGTTGCCGCCGGTTGCACCGTTGATGCTGACTTCGACTTTGCCGGCATCTTTATAGACGTCATCGGCAGGTGCCGGAACAGTCACGGTACCGGTGGTTTTACCGGCTTCGATGGTGATGACGGAGCCATTGCTCAGGGTCACGGTCACCGGGGTGCCGGCCGGATTGGTCAAGGTCGCGGTGTAAACGATCGAACCGCCCTCAGCCACGGTAGCGGTCGCGCTCAACGTCAGGTTAGTGGTGTCGACGGTGTCGGTAACGGTGGTCGAAACCGGGGTTTTGTCGGCGACGAGGTTCTCGTAGTTACCGCCACTGACGTCGGTGATGGCATTGGTCAGCGGTGGGTTGCCGGTCAACGCATCGTTCGGCGCGGTGGTGGTCACGGTGCCGGTGGTTTTGCCCACTTCGATGGTGATGGTCTGACCGTTGGCCAGGGTCACGACAACTGGCGAACCGGTCACAGGTGCACCGACGGTGGCGGTGTAAGTGACAGTGCCGCCCTCAGCGACCGACGTATCGGCAGTCAGTTTGACGGTCGAGGTATCGATGGTGTCAGTGACTTCGGTAACAGCCGGAACGGTGCTCGGCACCAGGTTCTCGAAATTGCCACCGCTGGTGCCGGTGATGCTGACTTCGACCTTGCCGGCGTCTTTGTAGACGTCATCCGCAGGCGCCGGAACGGTCACGGTACCGGTGGTTTTGCCAGCCTCGATGGTGATGACGGAGCCGTTGCTCAACGTCACGGTCACCGGGGTGCCGGCCGGGTTGGTCAGGGTGGCGGTGTAAACGATCGAGCCGCCTTCAGCGACGGTGCCGGTGGCACTCAGCGACAGGTTGGTGGTGTCGATGGAGTCGGTGACGGTGGTGGTCGCCGGCGTGGTGTTCGGCACCAGATTCTCGAAGTTGCCGCCGGTCGCACCGGTAATCGTGGTGCTGACGGTGCCGCCGTTGTTGTAGACGTCGTTCGGCGCGGTCGGCACGTTGACGGTGCCAGTGGTCTGGCCGGCTTCGATGGTGATGGTCGAGCCGTTGGACAGGGTGACGGTGACCGGCGTCTGTGCCGGATTGGTCAGGGTCGCGGTGTAGGTGATCTGGCCACCTTCGACCACGGTACCGGTGGCGGTGAGGGTCAGGCCGGTGGTGTCGCGCGAATCGACGATGTTCGTCACGGCTGGCGTCGTGTTCGGCACCAGGTTCTCGAAGTTGCCGCCACTGGCACCGGTAATGGTGGTAGTGACGGTGCTGCCGTTGTTATAGACGTCGTTCGGCGCAGTGGGCACGTTGACGGTGCCTGTGGTCTGGCCCGCTTCGATGGTGATGGTCGAGCCGTTGGACAGGGTGACGGTGACCGGCGTCTGTGCCGGGTTGGTCAGGGTCGCGGTGTAGGTGATCTGACCACCTTCGGTGACGCTGCTGCCAGCGGTCAGGGTGACGGTGGTGGTGTCGATTGTGTCGGTGACCTGGGTCGTGGCCGGAGTGGTCGGCGGGGTCACGGTGATGCCGTTGCCGCCAGTGGTGCCGGTGACGGTCACGTCGATCTGGGTCGGGTCGTTGTAAACGGTGTCGTTCGGCGCCAGCGGCACGTTGACGGTGCCGGTGGTGGAGCCGGCCGGAATCACGATCACCGAGCCGTTGGACAGGGTGATGGTCAGGTCGGTCAGCGGCGCCTGGGTCAGGGTCGCGGTGTACACCAGCACGCCGCCGGCTTCGGTGATGGTCGGCGTGGCGTTGAGGCTCAGGGTCGATTCACGCAGGGCGTTGGCGGTGGTATCGGTGGTCTGGCCACCGGTGATGTTCTGCGCCGCTTGCGCACCGGCGTTGATGCCCGCGGTCGGGAAGCCGATGGTCGGGTCGACGCGGCCAGCAGTGGCGTCGAGCATCACGAAGCTGTGGCCGCCGCCTGCCGCGCCGCCAGTCCCCGCGGCGGTCGCGCCGGCAGCGGTGGCTTCAAGGGCAGTGGTCGGGTCGGCGCCGGCGGCGATGGCCTGCTGCAACTCGGCTACAGAAGGTGCGGCCTGCGCGGTGGCTTCGGCCAGGTCCGTGCTGGAGTCGGGCGCGTTGGCGCTCCACTGCGTTTCGCGACCCAGGTCCAGGGTGCGGCCATCCGCCAGTTCCAGCGATACAGCGCCGGAGAGGCCAGTATCGATCTGGTCGCCGACGAACAGGCGATCGCCTTCAACGAGCACGCGGCGTACACCCTCGGGGGATACCACGAATACCTGACCGACAATGCTTTTGACGATGGCAACAACACTGCTCATTGAAGACTCTCCGGGTGTTACGTTCAGTTGACTTCCATTGCCTGATGGCTTCGGCGCCGATTCAGTCTGGACGTACTTTTAAAATTTGCGAATCAAGTTTGACGCTTCTTTTCGTCAATATTTTGGCTAGATTCTTTCGCTATTAACTTTATGCCAAACTATTGACCTTCTGGGTGCCATCCTAAACAATCGCCCCACTAATGTCACATTGATATTTCCGCGGCGACCTATCCCTCAGCGTGTGATCCAGTTCCTATTTTGAACTTTCCGACATACGGTCATTCCGGTTGCCAATCATCCGACGCAGCAGCACGTTTTGCTGTGATTCAAGACAAGAAGTCCTGGGAAATCTTTACCATGCGTTTGCACTTGTTCAAGGCTCTACCCTTCGCTCTGGCCGCCTCTTTCGCCCATGCACAATCCTTACCGGAAGCCATGCAACAGGCACTGGATGTCCATCCGGAAATCCAGGCAGGGGTCAACAGTCGTTTGGCCGCGGATTATCAGTTAAAGGCTGCGAAAGGTGGATACCTGCCCAAGGTCGACCTGCTGGGCGGTTATGGCCGTGAGGGCACCGACAGCGTGACCACGCGCGCCAACGGTGGCGGCAACCACTGGGAGACGCTGAACCGCAGTGAGTCAAGTTTACGTCTCTCGCAAATGGTCTTTGACGGTTTTGCGACGTCGAGCGAAGTCGGGCGTCAACAAGCCACCGTCAACTCCCGCGCCTACTCCCTGCTGGGGACTTCCGAGCGCACCGCGCTGACCGTCGCCCAGGTGTACCTGGACGTGTTGACCCGCCGCGAATTCGTGCGTCTGGCCGAAGAAAACCTCAAGAGCCATCAGCGCATCTACGACCAGATTCAGCTGCGCACCCAGCGCGGCGTCGGCAGTGGTGCCGACCTCGATCAGGCCGAAGCGCGGATGGCACAGGCGCGTAATAACCTGATCACCGAGCAAACCAACCTCGCTGACTCCGAGACCAACTTCCTCAGTGCCGTCGGCCAGATGCCTGACCAGTTGGAGCGTCCGGCGCCGTTCATGGCGATGATGCCGGCCAACCTCAATGAAGCGCGGCAGCAGATGCTGGAAAACAGCCCGATCCTGCGCTCGGCCGAGTCCGATATCGCTGCTGCCGAGAAGCAGTACGAAACCGCCAAGTCGACCTTCTACCCACGTTTCGACGCCGAGCTGGGTCGCACCGCCGACAACGATCTCGACGGTCAGAACGGCCATAACAACGAGTGGCAGGCCATGCTGCGCATGCGCTTCAACCTGTACTCCGGTGGCAGCAACAAGGCCGATCTGGAATCCAAGTCGTACCTGTCGAACCAGGCGCTGGACATCCGCAACAACGCCCTGCGTCAGTTGAACGAAGAACTGGGCCTGGCCTGGAACGCCCTGAACAACTCCAATGCGCAGGTGCCGATCGCTCAGCAGTACGTTGATCACAGCACCGCCGTGCGTACCGCTTACCAGCGTCAATTCAGCCTCGGCGAGCGCACCCTGCTCGATTTGCTCGACAGCGAAAACGAGTTGTTCACCGCTTCGCGCCGTTTGGCCGAGATCAAGAACATTCAGTTATTTACTCAGTATCGAATCAAGGCGACCATGGGCGAGTTGCTCAAGAGCCAGGGAGTGGTCGCACCGTTGGCATCCGTCGTGCAGAACGATGTGAAGCCGAAGGTCCAACTGCCGGGTATGAATTGAGCAGAACCTTCATTGTTCAATTGTTAGCCAAGAGTGCCGAGCGTGGAATCAGAAGTCAGTCGAGTTCAACTCATTCATGATCCGCGCGCGATGCACGACGATCCGTTGCTGGATGGTCTGCTCGCTCTGTGCATGCTGCACCAGAAACCCGCCAGTGCGGCGATGCTCACCACCGGTCTGCCGCTGCCCAAGCAGCGCCTGAGTATCGAGTTGCTGCCCCGCGCAGCGGCTCGCGCCGGGCTGCAGGGTCGGGTGCTGCAACGCAAGCTGGAAGAGATTCCGGCGATTGCCATGCCGGCGCTGTTGCTGCTCAAGGATGGCCGCAGCGCCGTCCTGCTCGGCTGGCAAGGTGACAACGAAGCCCGGGTGCTGCTCAGCGAAAGCGACGGCGGCGAATCGGTGGTCAGCCGCGAACTGCTGGCCGACGACTACACCGGCAAAGTGTTCTTCGCCCAGCCGCAGCACAAATTCGACGTCAACCACGGCACGCTGATCCCGCGTGCGCGCTCGTGGTTCCGCGACACCCTCAAGCGTTCACGCTGGCTGTATGCCGATGCGATCGCCGCCAGTTTCCTGATCAACATCATCGCCATGGCCGCGCCGCTGTTCGTGATGAACGTCTACGACCGTGTGGTGCCGAACCAGGCCGAGGCGACTCTGTGGGTGCTGGCGCTGGGCATCACCGGTGCCTACATTTTCGATCTGATTCTCAAGAGCCTGCGCAGTCTGTGCCTGGATCTGGCCGGCAAGAAAACCGACCTGATCATCTCCGCGACGCTGTTCGAACGCATCGTCGGCATGGCCATGAAGTACCGCCCGGCGCGGGTCGGCAGTTTCGCGCAGAACATCCATGAGTTTCAGAGCCTGCGTGACTTTCTCGCCTCGCTGACCCTGACCAGCCTGATCGACCTGCCGTTCACCATTCTGATTTTCATCGTCATCGCCATTCTCGGCGGGCATCTGGTGTGGATTCCGGTGCTGGCGTTCCCGATTGCCTTGTTGATCGGTTACGCGCTGCAGAAACCGCTGGTCGCGACCATGGAGCGCACCATGGCCCTCGGCGCCGAGCGGCAGTCGAGCCTGATCGAAACCCTCGCCGGCCTCGACGCGGTCAAGGTCAACAACGCCGAAAGCGAACGCCAATACCAGTGGGAGCAGACCATCGGCACCCTCAGCCGCCTCGAGCTGCGGGTGAAAATGCTCTCCGGTCTGGCGATGAACATCACTCTGCTGATCCAGCAACTGGCCGGGGTGATCATGATCGTCTTCGGCGTGTACCAGATCATCGCCGGCAACCTGAGCATGGGCGGTCTGATTGCCTGCTACATGCTCAGCGGCCGCGCGCTCAGCCCGCTGGCCTCGTTGTCCGGTCTGTTGACCCGCTACCAGCAGGCGCGGGTGACCATGACCTCGGTCGATCAGATGATGGAGCTGCCGCAGGAGCGCAATTTCGAAGAGCGTCCGCTGAGCCGCAAGGTATTGCAGGGCGCGATCGAGTGCCGTCAGCTGAACTTCACCTACCCGGAACAACAGAACCCGGCGCTGAAGAACATCAACCTGGTGATCCGTCCCGGCGAGAAGATCGGCATCATCGGCCGCAGCGGTTCGGGCAAGAGTTCGCTGGCGAAACTGCTGGTCGGCCTGTACCAACCGGATGACGGCGCGCTGCTGGTAGATGGCGTCGACATCCGCCAGATCGACGTCAGCGAGTTGCGCTACAACATCGGCTACGTGCCGCAGGACATCCAACTGCTGGCCGGCACCCTGCGCGACAATCTGGTTTCCGGCGCGCGTTATGTCGAAGACGAACTGGTGCTGCAAGCCGCAGAGCTCGCGGGCGTGCACGAATTCGCCCGTCTGCACCCGCAAGGCTATGAACTGCAAGTCGGCGAGCGCGGGCAGAACCTGTCCGGCGGCCAGCGGCAGAACGTTGCGCTGGCGCGGGCGTTGCTGCTCAACCCGCCGATCCTGCTGCTCGACGAACCGACCAGCGCCATGGACAACACCGGCGAAGAACGCCTCAAGCAACGCCTGGCTGCCGTCGTTGAAAACAAGACCGTGGTGCTGGTGACGCACCGGGCCTCGCTGCTGTCGCTGGTCGACCGCCTGCTGGTGGTCGACCGTGGACAGATTCTCGCCGATGGCCCGAAAGCCGCCGTGATGGAAGCGTTGAAGAAGGGGCAGATCAGTGTTGCTTAAGTCGGGTGTCAAAGAGTCGATCCGCCGCTACTTCAAGGGTTCTGCCTCGCTGCAGGGCCAGCCGCTGCCGGAGGTCAACAAGGCGTTGATCGAGGACGCCCCGCGCGTCGTGCGCCTGACCATCTGGGCAATCATCGGCTTCTTCCTGTTCCTGCTGCTGTGGGCCAACTTCGCCGTGATCGACGAAGTGACCAAGGGCGACGGCAAGGCGATTCCGTCGTCGAAGATCCAGAAAATCCAGAACCTGGAGGGCGGGATCGTTTCGGAAATGTTCGTCAAGGAAGGCCAGATCGTCGAGGCCGGCGCACCGCTGATTCGCCTGGACGATACGCGATTTGCTTCCAACGTCGGCGAAACCGAGGCTGATCGCCTGTCGATGCTGTTGCGCGTCGAGCGCCTGAGCGCCGAGGTCGATGACCGTCCGCTGAACTTCCCGGAAGACGTGCTCAAAGCCGTGCCGGGTCAGGCGAAAAGCGAAGAGTCGTTGTACATCAGCCGTCGTCAGCAATTGCATGACGAAATCGGTGGTTTGCAGGAACAATTGATTCAGCGTCAGCAAGAACTGCGCGAATTCAGTTCCAAGCAAGCGCAATATCGTCAGCAACTGGGCCTGCAGCGCCAGGAAATCAACATGTCCGAACCACTGGTGGCACAGGGTGCCGTATCGCCGGTGGAAGTGCTGCGCCTCAAGCGTGCCGAAGTCGAAACCCGTGGTCAGCTCGACGCCACCACGCTGGCCATCCCGCGCGCCGAATCGGCAATCAAGGAGGTCCAGCGCAAGATCGACGAGACGCGCGGCAAATTCCGCAGCGAAGCGCTGACTCAGCTCAACGAAGCCCGCACCGACCTGAACAAGGCCCAGGCCACCGGCAAAGCGCTGGAAGACCGGGTCAGCCGGACGCTGGTCACCTCGCCGGTGCGCGGCATCGTCAACAAGTTGCTGGTCAACACCATCGGCGGCGTGATCCAGCCCGGCAGCGACATGGTGGAAATCGTGCCGCTGGATGACACCTTGCTGGTCGAAGCCAAGATCCGCCCGCAGGACATTGCCTTCCTGCATCCGGGGCAGGAAGCGATCGTCAAATTCACCGCGTACGACTACACCATTTATGGCGGGCTGAAAGCCAAACTGGAGCAGATCGGTGCCGACACCATCACCGACGAAGACAAGAAAACCACCTACTACATGATCAAGGTGCGCACCGAGCGCAGCCACTTGGGCACCGATGACAAGCCGCTGCTGATCATTCCGGGGATGGTGGCGTCGGTGGATATCATCACCGGCAAGAAATCGGTGCTGAGCTATCTGCTCAAGCCGATCATTCGGGCGCGGGCCGAGGCACTGCACGAGCGTTAGATTTGCAGCGCGGCTGATGGCCTCTTCGCGAGCAGGCTCGCTCCCACATTGGATCTTTGTTAAGCACTCATTTTGTGTTCACCAGCGAACCCCTGTGGGAGCGAGCCTGCTCGCGAAGGCGTCAGCGGGAATAACACACTCCTGTCAGTAAGTGACACAAATCGTCACTCACCATCCCGTCCATTCCTCACCAACCGCCATATCGTTATTCATTAACGGTATTTAATTTCCAGTTCTTATAGCTATAAAGTCACCCACCTGCGTACCTGCCGACCAATCGGCGCGCCGCACGACCTGAACCGACACGCAATCCAGCGTGAGTGTCTGATCGACGTGCGCGCCCGTGAGCGCGCCGTGCGTGGGAGATTGAAAGATGTCCGCAGCTACTGCCACCCCAAGCGCCGCGACTGCCGCGCCGCAAGCCTTTGAAATCCGTCCGTTCAGCGGTGCCGTCGGTGCCGAGATCATCGGCCTGGACCTGACCCGGCCGGTCAACGATCAGGACTTCGCGCGCATTCATCGCGCGCATCTGGATCACCATGTCGTGGTGTTCCGCGACCAGCGCATCACCCCGCAACAGCAGATCGATTTCAGTCGCCGCTTCGGCGTGTTGCAGATTCACGTGCTCAAGCAGTTCCTGCTGGCCAATCACCCGGAAATCCTCATCGTTTCCAACATCGTCGAGAACGGCCAGAACATCGGCCTCGGTGACGCTGGCAAGTTCTGGCACTCCGACCTTTCCTATAAAGAGCTGCCGAGCCTCGGTTCGATGCTGCATGCGCAGGAATTGCCGTCCGAGGGCGGCGACACGTTGTTCGCCGACATGCACAAAGCCTGGGACAACCTGCCCGAGGCGCTGCGCAAAGCCGTGCAAGGCCGCTCGGCCGCGCATTCCTACACCGCGCGCTACAGCGAAACCAAATTCGAAGGCAACTGGCGTCCGACCCTGACCCCGGAGCAACTGGCGCAGGTCGCCGAAGTGGTGCATCCGATCGTCCGTACGCA
This sequence comes from Pseudomonas sp. 22189, assembly GCF_052045635.1. Classification (NCBI taxonomy): domain Bacteria; kingdom Pseudomonadati; phylum Pseudomonadota; class Gammaproteobacteria; order Pseudomonadales; family Pseudomonadaceae; genus Pseudomonas; species Pseudomonas sp. 22189. Next base: position 260,749 of record NZ_JBQEPG010000007.1, on the reverse strand, counting down.
CCCGGAAAACGGCCGCAAGGCATTGTTCGTCAGCGAAGGCTTCACCACCCGCATCGTCGGCCTGCCGGAAGACGAGAGCAAACAACTGCTGGCCGAGCTCTACGCCCACAGCGTGCTGCCGCAAAACATCTACCGCCATCAGTGGCAGCCCCACGACATGGTGTTCTGGGACAACCGTTCGCTGATCCACCTTGCCGCCGGCTGCCCCGCGCACCTGCGCCGCAAGCTGTATCGCACGACCATCCAGGGCGACGCGCCTTTCTGATTTGCCGGAGATTCGATCATGTCCAAACGTCTTCCCTTTGCACCGCTGGCGGCGGCCATCGGCCTGGGTTTCAGCCTGCTTGCCGGTAGCCTGGTGGCGCCAACCGTGGCCCACGCCGAAGGTGAAATCCGCATCGCCGAACAGTTCGGGATTGTCTATTTATTGCTCAACGTGGTGCGCGATCAGGGCCTGATCGAGAAGTACGGCAAGCAGCAAGGCCTCGACATCAAGGTCGACTGGACGCAGCTCTCGGGCGGCGCGGCGGTCAACGATGCGCTGTTGTCGGGTTCTATCGACATTGCCGGCGCCGGCGTCGGCCCGCTGCTGACCATCTGGGATCGCACCCACGGCAAGCAGAACGTCAAGGCAGTCGCCTCGCTCGGCAACTTCCCGTACTACCTGGTCAGCAACAATCCCAAGGTCAAAACCATTGCCGACTTCACCGAGAAGGACCGCATTGCGGTGCCGGCGGTGGGCGTGTCGGTGCAGTCGCGCTTCCTGCAATTCGCCGCGGCCAAACAATGGGGAGACAAGGAATTCAATCGCCTCGACAAGTACACCATCGCCGTGCCGCACCCGGATGCGACCGCTGCGCTGATTGCCGGCGGCACCGAGCTGACCGGGCATTTCTCCAACCCGCCGTTCCAGGATCAGGCGCTGCAGAATTCCAACGTGCACGTGGTGCTCAACTCCTACGACATCCTCGGCCCGAACTCGCCGACGGTGCTGTTTGCCACCGAGAAATTCCGCAACGACAACCCGAAAACCTACAAAGCTTTCGTCGAGGCGCTGAGCGAAGCCGCGCAATTTGCGCAGAACGATAAGGGCGCGGCGGCGGACACCTACATCCGCGTGACCAAGGCCAGGATCGACCGCGCCGAGCTGCTGAAAATCATCGACAACCCGCAATTCGAATTCAGCGTCACGCCGAAAAATACCTATCCGCTGGCCGAATTCCTCTACCGCGTCGGCGCGATCAAGAACAAACCGGAGTCGTGGAAGGACTACTTCTTCCAGGACGCCAAACCGCTGCAAGGGAGCTGATCGAGATGAACGCCCCTTTGCAAGGCCACGCGGCCAGCAACCCGGTCGCCAGCACGCAAGCGCTGCTGGCGGTGGATAACGTCAGCCTCGAATACCGCACTCCGCAACGGGTGGTGCGGGCCACCCATCAGGTCAGCTTCGAAATCGATCCGGCGGACCGCTTTGTGCTGCTCGGCCCGTCCGGCTGCGGCAAGTCGACTTTGCTCAAGGCCGCTGCCGGTTTCATTGCGCCGAGCGAAGGCGAGATTCGCCTGCAAGGTCAGCGGGTCGAGGGACCCGGTCCGGACCGGATCGTGGTGTTCCAGGAGTTCGATCAACTGCCGCCGTGGAAAACCGTGAAACAGAACGTGATGTTTCCGCTGCTGGCCTCGCGAACCTTGAACAAAAAAGACGCTGAACAACGCGCGCTGCACTATCTGGAAAAAGTCGGACTGGCGGCGTTCGCCGATGCCTATCCCCACACCTTGTCCGGCGGCATGAAGGCGCGGGTGGCGATTGCCCGGGCGTTGGCGATGCAGCCGAAAATCCTTTTGATGGACGAGCCGTTCGCTGCGCTGGATGCGCTGACCCGGCGCAAGATGCAGGAAGAATTGCTGCTGCTCTGGGAAGAAGTGCGCTTCACCTTGCTGTTCGTCACCCACTCGATTGAAGAGGCGTTGGTGGTCGGCAACCGCATCCTGTTGCTGTCGCCACATCCGGGGCGGGTGCGCGCCGAAGTGCACAGCCATCAATACGATCTGCAAAGCCTCGGCGGCGTGGCGTTTCAGGAATCGGCGCGGCGCATTCACCGTTTGCTGTTCGATGAAGGCCAGTCGCCGGAAACCGAGCGTGACCATGACTTCAACGACATTCGTATCGCTTATTGAGCGTTCTGGAGGATTGCCCGATGAGCCAGCCATCATCTGTACGACAAGAGTTTGAAACCGTCCTTGAACCATTGACCAGCGTGCCGCTTGAGCGCGAATTGCCGTTGGCGCAACGCCTGTGGCAACAGGGCTGGCTGCGTAAGAGTGTGATCTTGATTCTGCTGGCGATCCTCTGGGAAGTGATCGCCCGGGTGCAGAACAACGACCTGTTGCTGCCGAGCTTTCTGCAGACCGGCCACGCGCTGTACGACGGCCTGCTCAGCGGCGAGCTGCTGGGCAAGGTGTGGATATCGCTGGTGGTGCTGATCAAGGGTTACCTGATCGGTATCGTGCTGGCATTCGCCCTGACCACGCTGGCGGTGTCGACCCAGTTCGGTCGCGACCTGCTGAGCACCCTGACCTCGATGTTTAACCCGCTGCCGGCGATTGCCTTGCTGCCGCTGGCGTTGCTCTGGTTCGGCCTTGGGCAGAACAGCCTGATTTTCGTGCTGGTGCATTCGGTGCTGTGGGCGCTGGCGTTGAACACCTACGCAGGCTTTCTCGGCGTCTCGGAAACCCTGCGCATGGCCGGGCGTAACTACGGGCTGAAGGGCATGCGTTTTGTGCTGTTCATCCTGATCCCGGCAGCGCTGCCGTCGATCCTCGCCGGGTTGAAAATCGGCTGGGCGTTTGCCTGGCGCACGCTGATCGCCGCCGAGCTGGTGTTCGGCGCCACCAGCGGCAAGGGCGGGTTAGGCTGGTACATCTTCCAGAACCGCAATGAGCTGTACACCGACAAGGTGTTTGCCGGATTGGCGGTGGTGATCCTGATCGGGTTGCTGGTGGAGAATCTGGTGTTCGACACGCTGGAGCGGGTCACCGTAAAGCGCTGGGGCATGCAGCGCTGATGTGTATTGACTGAGCTGGCCCTATCGCTGGCAAGCCAGCTCCCACAGGAGTTTCGCCGGCCATAGACTTTGTGGAAGCTCACAATCCTTGTGGGAGCTGGCTTGCCAGCGATGGTGTCCTTAAAGCCGCCAACTTAAGGGATGTTTGCTAGCATTGCACCCGGATCAATCCAGATCAGCCACGAGTGCTCTGCATGCAACTCCCGGACATGAATCTCCTGGTCGCCCTCGACGCCCTGCTCGACGAGGGCAGTGTGGTTGGCGCCGCGCGGCGGATGAACCTCAGCCCTGCCGCCATGAGCCGCACCCTGACGCGTATCCGCGAGGCGATCGGCGATCCGATCCTGGTGCGCGCCGGTCGTGGCCTGGTACCCACCCCCAAAGCCCTCGAATTGCGCGAGCAGGTGCGCGATGTGGTCGAGCAGGCGGCGCTGCTGTTTCGCTCCGCCGACAGCGTGGATTTGGGTACCTTGCGGCGGCGCTTCAGTATCCGCGCCAATGACTTTTTCATCGGCGTGTACGGCGGCAAGCTGTTCGACACCCTCGACCAGCAGGCGCCGCACTGCGAATTGCGCTTCGTTCCCGAGGGCGATGGCGACGACGAAGCGCTGCGCGAAGGACGGATTGATCTGAGTGTCAGCAACACCCGTCCGGTGACCCCGGAAGTCAAAGTGCAGAACCTGTTCTCCACGCATTTTGTCGGTCTGGTGCGTGAGGATCATCCACTGCTCGACGGCGAAATCACCGCCGAGCGCTATGCCGGTTATTCGCATATCAGCATGTCGCGCCGTGGCATTGCTCGCGGCCCCATCGACACTGCGTTGAACGCCTTGGGCCTGGAGCGGCGGGTGGCGGTGATTGCACCAAGCTTCCACGCGGCGATGTTTGCCTTGCCCGATTCCGACCTGATCCTGCCGGTGCCCAAGGAAGCGTTGCTCAGCGTGCGCCGACTGGGCCTGAAGCTGCGCTCGTTCAATCTGCCGATCCCGTTGCCGACGCTGATGCTGACCCAGGCCTGGCACCCGCGCTTCGACAAGGACCCGGCGCACCGCTGGCTGCGCGAAACGCTGAAGGCCTGTTGCGATGAGACGTGGCTGGCCGCGCAGCCCTGAAGGGCCAAAAGATCGCAGCCTTCGGCAGCTCCTACAGGGAAGCGCAGTCCGTAGGAGCTGCCGAAGGCTGCGATCTTTTGCTTTAAACTATTGTGTCTGACGCACTTATAACCTGCCAATAAGTCAATTTTCGTCAGCACTAAGCCTTACTAAAATGCTCCGGTATTTTCCCTCCGGAGTGTGTACTCATGACATCCCTGACCGTCCCGGCGAACGTCGCTGCGGCCAGTCCGGCGACGGCGGCCACGCCACCGGTGTTCGGCGCGCGGATCATCACTGGTCTGGTCGGCGTGCTGCTGGCGGTGCTGGTCTCGGGCCTCAACGAGATGGTGACCAAAGTCGCTTTGGCCGACATCCGTGGTGCGCTGAACATCGGTTACGACGAAGGCACCTGGCTGGTGTCCTGCTACGCCGCGACTTCGGTGGCGGCGATGGCGTTTGCGCCGTGGTGCTCGGTGACGTTTTCCCTGCGCCGCTTCACCCTCTGCGCGATCAGTCTGTTCACGCTGCTCGGCGTGCTGTGCCCGTTTGCCCCGAACTACGAAAGCCTGCTGCTGATGCGCACCTTGCAAGGCCTGGCGGGAGGCGCGTTGCCGCCGATGCTGATGACCGTCGCCCTGCGCTTTCTGCCGGCCAATTTCAAACTTTATGGCCTGGCCGGCTATGCGCTGACGGCGACGTTCGGCCCGGGTCTTGGCACGCCGCTGGCCGGGTTGTGGAGCGAATACGTCGGCTGGCAATGGACGTTCTGGCAAATCATCGTGCCGTGTCTGATTGCCATGGCGATGGTGGCCTGGGGCATTCCGCAGGATCCGCTGCGCCTGGAACGCCTCAAGACCTTCAACTGGAAAGGCCTGCTGCTGGGTTTTCCGGCGATCTGCATGCTGGTGATTGGCTTGCTCCAGGGCAATCGGCTGGACTGGTTCGAGTCGAGCCTGATCTGCGCATTGCTCGGCGCCGGCGCGCTGTTGCTGCTGGCGTTTCTGATCCATGAATGGTCGCAGCCGATTCCGTTTTTCAAGCTGCAGATGCTCGGCATTCGCAACCTGGCGTTCGCACTGATGACCCTGGCCGGGGTGCTGGTGGTGTTGCAGGCGGTGGTGCTGATTCCGTCGAGCTATCTCGCGCAGGTGCAGGGTTATCGCCCGGTGCAGACCGCGCCGATCATGCTGATCGCGGCGTTGCCGCAGCTGATCGCGCTGCCGCTGGTGGCGGCGCTGTGCAACCTGCGCTGGGTCGATTGTCGCTGGGTGCTGGGCATCGGTTTGAGCATGCTCACGCTGTCCTGCCTGGGCGGCTCGCTGCTGACTTCGGAGTGGATCCGCGACAACTTCTACGTCCTGCAATGGTTGCAGATTTTCGGTCAGCCGATGTCGGTGCTGCCGCTGTTGATGCTCTCGACCGGCAGCATCCAGCCGCAGGACGGCCCGTTCGCTTCGGCGTGGTTCAACACGGTGAAAGGCCTCGCGGCGGTGATCGCCACCGGCGTCATCGAGGCGCTGACCACCGCGCGCCTGCATTTTCACTCGACCATGTTGATCGACAACCTCGGTAATTCACCGTTGGCCGATCGCAGCGATCCGGGCCTTGCCCATCGCCTGCACGAACAGGCCGTGGTGCTGACGTCCTCTGATCTCTATGTGTGCATGGCCGGCGTCGCGGTGGCGCTGATCCTGCTGATTTTCTGGCTGCCGACGCGGATTTTTCCGCCCCGCGCGCCGACCTGATGGCTGTACTGAAACAGAAGGTTTTTATGACGACTCAAGCAAAGCAAAAACTCGCGGTGGCCGTGGCCGCCGCACTGGCGGTCGGCGTGTTGCTGTACCTGGCGGTGCCGGGACTGTTCGGCAAGCGCACCCAGCAAAATACCAACGACGCGTTCGTTTCCGCCGACTTCACCTTGGTGGTGCCGCGCGTGGCCGGGTTCATCAAGGAAGTGCTGGTGGAAGACAACCAGCAGGTCAAGGCCGGGCAACTGCTGGCGTTGATCGATGATCGCGATTTGCGCGCCGCCGCTGAAGCGGCCGATGCGCAAACCCTGGTCGCCCGGGCTCAGTTGCAAAACGCCAAGGCCACGCTGGAGCGGCAGACCTCGGTGATTGCTCAGGCGCAGGCCTCGGTGGTCTCGGCCAAGGCAGAAATGGCCTTCGCCCAGCAGGAACTCAATCGCTACAACCACCTCGCCGGTGTAGGTGCCGGCACGGTGCAGAACGCGCAACAAGCCCGCACGCGTATTGATCAGGCAACCGCTCGGCTCGATACCGCCAGCGCGAAGCTCGCGGCTGAGCGCAAGCAGGTAGAGATTCTCTCCGCGCAGCGCGATGCCGCCGAAGGCAATCTGAAGCATGCGCAAGCGGCACTGGAAATCGCCAGTTTCGAGCTGTCCTACACGCGCATCACTGCGCCGCAGGACGGCATGGTCGGCGAGCGTGCGGTGCGCGTCGGCGCCTATGTCACGCCGGGCAGCAAGTTGCTGGCGGTGGTGCCGTTGCAGCAGGCGTATGTGGTCGCCAACTTTCAGGAAACCCAACTCACCGACGTGCAGCCGGGGCAGCACGTGCAGGTACGCGTCGACAGCCTCGGCGGTGAAGCCTTGAGCGGTCGCGTCGAAAGTATCGCCCCCGCCACCGGCGTGACATTCGCCGCGGTGAAACCGGACAACGCCACGGGCAACTTCACCAAAGTCGTGCAGCGGATTCCGGTGAAGATCGTGCTTGAGCCGGGTCAGCCAATGGCCGAGCGTTTGCGGGTGGGCATGTCGGTGGAGGCGAGTATCGACACTCGCCGTTCGGCGTCGGCGGAGCGCGAGGTGACTCAGCGATGATTTTTGTTGAATCGGCTGGCGACATCGCTGGCAAGCCAGCTCCCACAGAGGGTGTGCAGACTGGCCGGGATTCTCACTCCAAACAGAGTTCTCTGTGGGAGCTGGCTTGCCAGCGAAGAGGCCCGTGGCAGCAACTCGCACTCGGTGCCTTGCTTACCCTTGGCCTCAGCGCCTGCACCGTCGGCCCGGACTTCCACAAGCCCGAAGCCACACAGATCACCGACTGGGCCAAACCCGCCAAGTCCGCCCCCAGCCAGGCGGTCAGCGAACCGCTGAACGAACGCTGGTGGGAGGTTTTCCACGACCCGCAACTCTCAGCCCTGACCCAGCGGGCGATGAACAGCAACCTCGATCTGCAGCTGGCCGGCAGCCGCTTGCAACAAAGCCGTGCCGCGCGCCAGGTGATCACCGCTGATCGCTACCCGAACACCGCCGCTAACGGCAGCTACGCGCGAAAGCGCAACAGTGGCGAAGGCCTGAATGACCCGTCCGGGCACAACGGCGATTCCGCTTTCAACCTGTGGGACGCCGGTTTTTCCGCCTCGTGGGAACTGGATGTCTGGGGCCGCGTGCGCCGTGAAACCGAAGCCGCCGATGCCAACCTCGAAGTCGCCGAAAACGACCGACGCGGTGTGCTGCTGGCAGTGCTGGCCGACACCGCGCAGAACTACATCCAGCTGCGCGGCGTGCAAAACACCCGCGCGGTCACCGAGCAGAACCTCGACGTCGCCCGGCACAGCCTCAAGCTGTCACAACTGCGCCTCAACGACGGTGTGGCAACCGATCTGGATGTCGCCGAAGCCGCCGCTCAGGTCGCGGCCATCGAATCGCGTCTGCCAGCGCTTGAACAACGCCAGTCGCAACTGATCAACGCGATCAGTCTGTTGATGGGCGAGCCACCGCAAGCGCTGGTCAAAGAGTTATCCACAGACGCTGCCGTGCCGCAGTCACCGCTGCAAGTCGCCATCGGCCTGCCGTCGCAACTGGCCGAACGCCGACCGGACATCCGCCAGGCCGAGGCGCGCCTGCACGCCGCCACTGCCAACATCGGCGTGGCCAAAGGCGACTTCTATCCGCGCATCACCCTGTCCGGCAACCTCGGCTCGCAGGCAATGCAACTGAGCGATTTCGGCTCCTGGGGCTCGCGAGCTTTTGGTATCGGCCCGCAATTCAGCCTGCCGCTGTTCGACGGCGGCCACCTGCGCGGCATGCTGCAACTGCGCGAAGCCCAGCAACAGGAAGCGGCCATCGCCTATCAGCAGACCGTGCTGCGCGCCTGGCATGAAATCGACGATCAACTGACCGCCTACAACGCCAGCCAACGCCGCCGCGACAGCCTCGCCGAAGCAGTGCGGCAGAACCAGATCGCCCTGCGCACCGCGCAACAGCAATACGTCGAAGGCGTGGTCGATTTCGTCAACGTCCTTACCGTGCAAGGCGCGTTGCTGGCCACTCAGGAGCAGTGGGTGGAGAGTTCGACGGGTGTGTCGTTGGCGATGGTCGGGTTATACAAGGCGTTGGGTGGGGGATGGGAGTCGGTGTATCCGGTGGGGGAGATGGCGCAGCGCTGAGATTGCGCCTGAGGGAGCAAATTGGCGAATTCGATTGGCCACTATACGGCTATTGCACAGTGGAAGATTCACAGGTTGAAGCGGGTTATGGCTGTTCAGCCTGCGAAATTTTCGATTTTGATTTGCCCGTCGGGGAAGGTCGCGATGATTTCAAGTTCGCCACCCATTGCCCGGATATAGTTGCGCAGCGTGCTGATGTACATATCGGTACGGCGCTCCATTTTCGAGATGGCCGCTTGGTTGACGTGCAGCATTTCAGCCAGCGTGGCCTGGCTCAAGGCCTTGGCTTGTCGCAGTTCGTTAAGCGGCATTTCCTTGATGTGTTGTTCGTAGATCGAATCGGCAAGCGCCCGTGCTTCGGGTGTCATGCGTGCTTCGAGGTCGGCGAATTTCTTAGCCATTGTTGCAACCCTCTTTGCGCAATGTTTCGAGATGCTCATCGTACAGTCGATCGGCGAGCGGGACGTTGAGTTCATACCAGCGGTCCTGACCGGTTTTATCTCCACCGATCAAAAGCAACGCGCAGCGTCTTGGATCAAACGCATAGAGCACGCGATACGGTCGCCCGCCATGCTGGACGCGCAATTCCCGTAAATGACCATGCCGCGCGCCATTGATTGCACTGCTATGCGGAAAACGCAGGCCTGGGCCGAATTGCCCAAGCAGTTTGACGCTTGCCGCCACAGAACTCTGCTCGCTCTCAGTCAGTTCTTCCCACCAGTTGCCGAACTCGTCGGTGTATTCGATATCCCAATTCATGGGCACTAATATGAGTGTTATGGAATATTCCATCAAAGTCATATTTTCGATGGGTTGACCATAGCGCTTCGGTCGGATTACAGCAAGCGTAACGACACAGTGATGGCCTTTCGCTTGACGCTATTCCCCGCTGTCGTAGACTCCGCTCATCCGTCAGGGAGTAGCGGTTATGCAGCGTTTGCGCGGTTGGGTTATCGGATTGACCTTTGTTACGTGTGCAGTTCAGGCGCAAACGCCCGGGCCAGACGATCCGCTGCTGGATAACGCAGCGCCTGCGACAGCCACGGCGAGCAGTGAGGCGCGGGGTGTGTTGCGCGCTCGGGATCAGGCAACGCTGGCCAGTGAGTTGTCCGGGCGGATTGTCGAGTTGCCGTTCAGCGAGGGCGAGTCGTTCAAGAAGGGCGATGTGCTGGCGAAGTTCGATTGCTCGGCGTATCAGGCGCAGCTCAATGCCGCCCAGGCCGCCAGCCGCGGTGCCGGTGAGGAGCTGGCGCACAATCGGCAACTGGCGGCGCTCAATTCCGTCGGGCGTTTCGAAGTGGCGCGGGCCGAGGCCAAGGTCAGCGAGACCCAGGCGCAATCTCAGGTTTATCAGGTTCAGGTCAAACGCTGCAGCGTGGTTGCACCGTTCGACGGGCAAGTGGTCGAGCGCAAGGTGCAACGCTACGAAAGTGTGCCGGCCGGCGCGCCACTGCTCGATGTGGTCGACAACCGTACCCTGGAAATTCACCTGCTGGTGCCCTCACGCTGGATGGCCAGACTCAAGCCAGGCCAGACCTTCAGTTTCGTTCCCGATGAGACCGGTCAGCCCATCGACGCCACGGTCAAACGACTCGGTGCGCGGATTGACGAAGGCAGTCAGACCCTGTTGCTGGTCGCCACACTTCCCGAAGCCAAGGGCTTGCTCGCCGGCATGAGCGGCACGGCGCATTTTGCGGAGCTTAAATGAACGCCCCGGTGGCCGGCGGCGCCGAACAGGTGTTTGCGCGGTTTCTGGATCTCGAACGACAGACGCGCGCTGCTCGCGATGCCTCGCAACTGGCCTATAGCCTGGTCAACGACGGCCAGGCGCTGTTCGGGTATCGCCATGCGGCATTACTGATCGCTGGCAAGGTACAGGCGGTGACTGGCGTCAGTACGGTCGAGCCGAATGCACCGTTTGTGGCATTCGTCGAGCAGGCGGTGGCGCAGTTGTTCAAGCAGGACGGGTTGAAGATTGCGCGGGTCATCACGCCTGAGCGGGTGGGTGAAGCGATTCAGGCTGACTGGCGCAGTCTGTCTGCCGCTCAGGTGTTCTGGCTGCCACTGATCGACCGCGAGGGCGAGGTGTTCGGCGGTTTGTGGCTGGCCCGCGACGTGTCGTGGAACCCTTCCGAACAAGTGCTGTTGTCACAACTGGGCGACACCTACAGTCATGCGTGGCTGGCGCTGCAACCGCGCAAACCGTGGCGTCTGCGCTGGACCCGCAAGCGTCAGGTGGCGCTGGTGGCGGTGCTGTTGCTCGGGTTGTTGATCCCGGTGCGCCAGTCAGTGCTGGCCCCGGCCGAGGTGGTGCCGCAGGGCGGGCGCGTGGTGGCGGCGCCGCTGGACGGGGTGATCGCCGAGTTTCTGGTCAAGCCCAATCAACCGGTGAAAACCGGCGACCTGCTGCTGCGGTTTGAAAGCACCACCCTCAAGGCCCAGGCCGATGTGGCCGAGCGTGCCTTGGGCGTGGCGGAAGCAGAGCTGAAATCCAACTCGCAACGTTCATTTGCCGATGCCGAGTCCAGTGCCAGGGTCGATTTGCTCGCCGCCCGCGCCGAGCAAAAACGCGCCGAGCGCGATTACGCCCGCGAGTTGCTGGCGCGCAGCGAAGTGCGCGCCGAGCGTGACGGCATTGCAGTGTTCGCCGATGCCGAACGCCTGACCGGCAGACCGGTGCAGACCGGCGAGCGCTTGATGGAAATCGCCGACCCGAATCAGGCCGAACTGCGCATCGAACTGGCGGTGGGCGACGCGATTGCGCTGGAACCGGGCGCCGATATTGCGTTGTTCCTCGACAGCGATCCGCTGCAACGCCACACCGCCAGACTTGAGCGTTCGGCCTATGAAGCGCAGCCCACCGCTGGCGGCCAACTGGCGTATCGACTGGATGCGAATTTTACCGAGGCACCGCCGCGCATCGGCCTGCGCGGTACGGCCAAGATATTCGGCGACCGCGCGCCGCTGGCCTTGTATCTGCTGCGCCGCCCGCTCGCCGGTCTGCGCCAGAGCGTGGGCCTGTAAATGAATCTGCCGAGCCTGCGTGCCGACCTGCAACTGTCGCCCGCGGCGCCGGCACTGGACGGTTCACCGCGCTGGACCCTGGCCGATCCGGTGCGCGGTCGGTATTTCAAACTCGGCGCGGCGGCGATGCGCCTGTTGCGCCACTGGTCGCTGGGCGATCCCGAGCAAGTGCTGCGCGCCGCCAACCGCGAACCGGGCCTGCCGCTGGACGGTGTCGAGTTGGAGCAACTGCTGACATTTCTGCGCGGGCATGACCTGATCAGCGCCCTCGACGATCAGCAGCGTGCCAGTTACTCGCTCAAGGCCCTCGCGCAACGGCAGAGCCTGTGGAAAATCCTGCTTCACCAATATCTGTTTTTTCGCATTCCATTGTGGCGCCCGGACGCTTTTCTCAATTGCGCGTGGCCGTGGCTGGGGCGCTTCGGACCACGACTGTTGCGCGTCGGTCTGCCGGTAACGCTGGCGCTCGGGGTGTTTCTGGTTTCGCGGGACTGGCAGCGCTTTGTCGGCACCTTTCCGCACCTGTTCAGCCTCGGTGGGGCGCTCTCGTTTGGTGTGGCGCTGTTCTTCGCCAAGCTCTGCCACGAGTTTGGCCACGCATTCATGGCCAAGCGCGCCGGCTGTCGGGTGCAGAGCATGGGCGTGGCGTTCATGGTGCTCCTGCCGATGTTCTACACCGATGTCAGCGATGCCTGGCGGGTCAATGATCGGCGTGCGCGGCTGCTGATCGGTGCCGGCGGGGTGCTGGCGGAGTTGTTGCTGGCGTGCATCGCGTTGCTGGTCTGGTCGCTATTGCCCGACGGCCCGGCCCGAACGGCGGCGTTCATGCTCGCCAGTGCGACCTGGATCACCACGCTGGTGGTCAATCTCAACCCGTTCATGCGTTTCGATGGTTACTTTTTGCTCAGCGACTTGTGGGAGGTCGACAACCTGCAGGGCCGGGCCTTTGCCCTGTGTCGCTGGCGGTTGCGCGAATTTTTGTTCGGCTATGGTGCTCCGGCGCCGGAGCCTTGGTCGCCGAAGATGCAACGGCGTTTGCTGATCTGGGGGTATGGCTCGTGGTTATGGCGTGCGGCGTTGTTTTTCGGGATCGCGCTGGCGGTCTATCACCTGTTTTTCAAAGTGTTGGGGATCTTCCTGATGCTGGTGGAACTGGTGTGGTTCATCTTTCTGCCGATCATGAATGAGTGGCGCCAGTGGTGGAGCCGCCGCGAACAGGCCCACGGTGCGCGTGTGCTGCTGAGCAGTCTCGCTGTGCTTGGTCTGCTGCTGGTGCTGATCGTGCCGTGGCGCAGCGCGGTCGAACTGCCGACAATGCTTGAGGGCGGTCGGGCCAGTGCGTTGCATGCGCCGGTCGCGGCACGGGTCAAAACAGTCAAGGTCACGGACGGGCAGATGGTCGCTCAGGGTGATGTGTTGATCGAACTGGAGTCGCCGGACCTCGATTCGCAGCAGGCCATCGTCCGTCGGGAAATCCAGATCCAGCAATTGCTGATGCGCCGACAGGCCGGTCGCAGTGAAACCGCGGCCGACGCCAGTATCATCGAGCAACGCCTCGCCGAAGCCGTGGCGCAATACCGTGGTCTGAGCGCTCGGCGCGAACGCCTGCTGCTGCGCGCGCCCCATGCCGGCACTGTGCGTGATGTGCTGCCAAATCTGACGCCGGGGCGCTGGCTGTCGAGCAAGGATGCGCTGGCGCGGGTGGTCGAGGACGGTTCGCGCCTGCGCGGCTATATCGCCGAAGCCGAGTTGTGGCGGGTCCAGCCGGGTGCGACCGGGCGCTTCATCGCCGATGATCCGATGCATCCGGCGCTCGCCGTAAAGCTGGATGAAATCGATACCAATGGCGTGGCCTATGTCGATCAGGAGGCGCTGACCTCCGATCATCACGGGCCGATTGCCGTGCGCCGCGATCAACAGCAACGAGCCGAGCCTGTACAGGCGCAATATGGCGCGCGATTGACTACGCTGGATCAGCCGCCCACCCCGGTTCAACCGTTGCGCGGTGTGGTGGTGCTGCAGGGCAGCGGCGAGTCGGTACTCGGCGTGGCCTGGCGCCGGTTGGCGGCGCTGGGGGTCAGGGAAAGCGGTTTTTAGGGAGCGTGAACATGGCGAGCAACGCAGATGTGGCGGCAGACGGATTGGTGGTGCGACCTGCGCGGGCCACCGACGGGCCGTTTTTGCACCGCCTCTATCAGTCGGCACGCCCGGATCTGCAATGGATCGACGGCGAGCAGGAAGTTGTCCATCAAGTGGTCTCCCAGCAATTTCAGGTGCAGGAACAGGGCGTGGGTGAAAACCATCCCAACGCCATGCACTACGTCGTGGAAAAACTCGGCACGGCCATCGGGGCGCTGAGCACCGACTTCGGCCCCAATGAAATCCGCGTGTTGTACATCGCCTTCATCCCTCAGGCGCGGGGCAAGGGTTACGGCCGCGCGGTGTTGCAAGGCGTGCAAAAGGCCGCGCAGCAGGTCCGCTGCCCGGTGGCAACGGTGGTCTGGGCCAACAACCCTCATGCGCGCCAGCATTACCTGGCGCTGGGCTTTGCGGTAGAGGAGCACAACCCGGCGGCGGAGCGGCTGGTGTGGTATCCGCAGTGAGGCGGGACTTCAGTTGAAGGACATGCAGAAGTAACCCAGTTGCGGATCCCGCCCCATCGCCGGCACTCGTGACACGAAAATGTCTTCCACTCGCCCGAGTTCCGGCAGCTCCAGTGCGCACAGGCCGTCGACGAACCCGGTCGGCACCAGGCTGTTGAATTCGAGGCAGAACGGCATGCGCTCGCTGTAGCGGGTTTTCGCCGCGGGGACTTCGTTGAGGTACTCGATCTGAATCGGTAATGCCGTGCCATCTGGCAGGTGCAGCGTGCTTTGCTGTCCGAGCAACGGCTGGACGTGTTGGATCTGAACCGCTTGCAGCATGATCTGACTCCGTTGAAAAAAGAACGGCCGAGGGCCGTGAGGCCCCCGACGTTTGTTCAGTTGCGCGAAGGGAACAGCCCGTTCAGGGCAACGCTGAAGTTGACGACCAGAGAGGGGTTGACGATGGATAACGGCTGACTGCCGCCCGTGGAGGAAATGTCCCCGGTGACCGTGGTGGTCAGGCCTTTGATGGGAACCGGTGTGGCACCTTGGGCATCGGAATAGATGTTCGCCGAGCCAGGGCCGCCGCCGGACGCGCCGATGTACGAGTTGGTGGCGGTGGGTACGGTCGCCGGATTGCTTGCAGGCACCGCCAGTTGCAGGGCGGTGTTGGCGGAAAGGCCGGTCATCGCGTGGGTGTGGTTGGGCATGTTGGCGATCGTGGCCGTTACGTTTTCTGTGCCATACACCTGACCGATGACACGCGGCGTCAGCCCCTGTCCGTTACCCTGTGCCACCGGCACCCGACCTTGCAGGTTGGGCAACTGAAAATTGGTCGTGCCGTTGCCGCCGTAGTAGGTGCCCAGCAAGGCGAACAATGCCTGGTATTGCGAGATGCTCAGGATTTGTCCGTTGCACAAGGCCCAGCCACTGGGGGCGAAGTTGAAGGCGAACGGTTGAATCGTACCCATAAAGACTTCCATGGTTCCTCATCCTTCTGTTATGTGGTCGGCGCGCCGCGCGGTAGCCTAGTTGCAGGGCAGGTACACAGGCTGTGCTGACGCCTTGCATTTGCGCGGGCAGGTCACGCCAAGCCGTAGCGTAGACCCGGATCAGCGGACTTGCCGGACGTCGTCATGGCCGCGCGTCGACTTCGCCTCTGGCCTACAGTGTGCGCAATGAGTGATGCTGGTTGTGATTCGGTAAATCTGTAAGGGAAGGTTGATGGAAGCGCGTCGCGAGACTCCGCTGGGGGATACCCAGGACCCGTTTGCCGCACCGAATGCCGGTGTCCGGCGTCTATGGCGCTGGGCTCGCCAGCAGTGGCTGATACCGATTCTGTTGTTGGCGACGGTGGTGCGTTTTTATGACCTGACCGCTGCCGCGATCTGGGGCGACGAAGGCTCAAGCCTGCTGCTGGCGCGCTATTCGCTGACCGGTATTTGGCAGCACGCGGCGTTCGACGTGCATCCGCCGTTGTATTTCATGCTGCTGCATGGCTGGATCGGGTTGTTCGGTGAAGGCATCCTGTCGATTCGCAGCCTCAGCGCCGTGGCTGGCATCGCCACGGTCGGGCTGGGTGTCTGCCTGGTCGATCGCCTGGCCACCCGCCGCGCCGCGATCATTGCCGGGGTGCTGTTGGCGTTGCTGCCGACGGCGGTGCGCTACAGCCAGGAAGTGCGCATGTACTCGCTGCTCGGCTTGCTCTTGATCGGTTCCACACTGGCGCTGATCTGCTGGGTCAGGCGCTCGCAGCGCCGGCGGTATCTGCTGATCTATGCATTGCTGATGAGCGCGGCGTTGTACACCCACTACTTTGCAGTGCTGGCCGCGCTGAGCCATTGGCTGTATCTGGGGCTGATTCGCCTGCTGCCGGGTTATCGCCTGCGGCATATCCAGCGCAAGGACTGGTGGCTTGCCAATCTGGCCATCGTCGTGCTCTACCTGCCGTGGTTGCCGAACCTGCTTGATCTGACGCAACACATGGAAGAACTCAAGGTCGGTGGCGATGTGGGCTGGGAAGATCCGGTGACCCTGTCCTCACTGCCGTCGATGATCTGGCTCTGGTTGATCCAGGACGACGGCGAGCATCTGCCGATGTTGCTGTTCTGCGGGGTACCGCTGGCCTTGCTGGCGCTGGCGGGCGTGGCTGTGGCCCGCGACCGCAGCGTGAACCATGGCAGCGTCTTGCTGGCGCTTTACACCGGTATGCCGTTGTTGCTGGTGTTCGCGGTGTCCTTCATCAGCCCGGTGTTCATCGAGCGTTACCTGACAGCCTATGCGCTGGGGTTGCCGATGCTGGCGGCGCTGGCCATTGACCGGTTGTACCGCCGCGCTCGTGTGCTGGCGGTGGCGATCCTGGTGTCATGGGTCGGGGTTGAGTTGGTGGGGGTGAACACCAACGCCACGGTCGACCCGCACGATCAGTTCAACGTCATGGTCGATTACATCAACCGGCATTTCGTCAGCGGTGACCGGATCGTCACCAGCGACATGCTCTGGTACCTCAGTTACGTCTACTACAACCGCACTGACGCTCAGGTGCGTCTGTATACCCCACCCGCCGCCGATGGTCGTTCGACGCGCCCGAATCACTACGGTTTTGGCACCCTGGTGTCCGAGGAAGTCTATCTGGATCGACTCGGTGACCTGCCCAAGGGCAGTGCTCGCGTCTGGTTGATCGGCGATCTGGACGTGGACGTGCCTGATCCATTCCGACCCTTGCCGACGACCTGGCAGCTGCGTGATCAGACCCATGCCGGTGGCGCAAATGCGCGACTTTTTTCGTTGACCACTGATAACGGAACGACGGAGAAATGACTTAAACGCTTCACCATTTTTTTCGCGATTAAAACGGGCTTTCATAGTCCGTTTTGCTCTATTTTGATATCAAAACACTACTAGTCGAAAGGGTATTGTTGGACTACGCTCGTCGGACAAAAGGACTTACAAAGTAAGGTGAAGGGATTGCAGCAGTTCCACTTTATCTCCGGCTTGCCGCGCTCAGGTTCCACCCTGCTTTCTGCGATTCTTCTGCAGAACCCGCGCTTTCATGCCGGCATGACCAGCCCGGTCGGCGCGCTGTTCTCCGGTGTCCTTGAACAATGCAGCGCCGGCAGCGAATTCGGCGCGGTGATCGACACCGACATGCGCCGCCGCCTGCTGCGCGGACTGTTCGATGCCTACTACGCCGACAAGGCTGACAAACCGGTGGTGTTCGACACCAACCGGCAGTGGAGTTCGCGCCTGCCGGCCATCAGCGATTTGTTCCCCAAAGCCAAAGTCATTGCCTGCGTGCGCAACGTCGCCTGGGTGATGGACAGCCTGGAACGGTTGTACCGCGCCAATCCTTATGAAAACACCAAGCTGTTCGGCGATGCTGTCGAGCGCAACACCGTCTACAGCCGCTGCGAAACCCTGGCCCAGCGCAATCGTCTGGTCGGTTTTGCCTGGGCGGCGCTCAAGGAAGCCTATTACGGCGAGCACGCCGATTCGCTGCTGATCGTCGATTACGACTTGTTGACCCAGGCCCCGGAGCGGGTGCTGCGGCTGGTCTACGACTTCATCGGCGAGCCCTGGTTCGAGCACGATTTCGAACACCTGGCCTATGACGCGCCGGCGTTCGACCAGGCGCTGGGTGTGGCCGGCCTGCACAAGGTCAAACCCAAGGTTGCCCTGCAGTCCCGGCGCACGATTCTGCCGCCGGACCTGTTCAAGCAATACGCCGACCTGTCCTTTTGGCTCGATGGCTCAGCCAGCGCTGCCAATGTGATTCGTATGAAGTCCGACGCCGCGATCAGTTGATCGCGGCGTTTTTCATTGATGCGTTTACAACTGTTCGAGTCCGGGTGAGCAACATGTGGTGGAGCAAGCAAAAGTCGCGGGTAACCGAAGGCCAACGGACGCTGGCTGCGCCGCTGATCATGTCGCTGGAACCGCGCATGCTGTTCGACGGTGCCGTCGCAGCCACGGTCGCTGACACCGCCGCCCAGGCCGACAGTCATCCCGCCGCCGACGCGGCCAAGGCACCGACGGCCGATCATCCGGTGGCCAGCAAAGACACCCACGGCCAGGCCGATGCCACGCCGGCTGCCAGTCCTGTCGCGGTACCTGGCCAGAGCGTGGTGTTCGTCGATGCCCGGGTCAAGGATGCCGACAGCCTGCTCAAAGGCGTCGCCCCCGGCGCGCAAGTGGTCAAGCTCGATGCAAGCAAGGACGGCTTGCAGCAGATCGCCGATTATCTCGACCAGCATTCGGGCGTCAGCTCGGTGCAGATCATCGCTCACGGCAACGCCGGTGACCTGTGGCTCGGCAACAGCTATCTGTCGGCCGACAACGTCGCGCAACGCAGTGCGCTGCTGGCGGACATCGGCAAGGACATGAACGTTGGCGGCGACATCCTCATTTACGGCTGCTACACCGCCGAGGGCGACCGAGGCCTGAGCTTCGTTGACTCGCTGGCACAATTGACCGGCCGCGATGTAGCCGCCTCGAACAACCGCACCGGTGTGGGCGGCGACTGGGATCTGGAAATCGCCACGGGCAAGATCGAGAGCGCCAACGTGCTGTCGACCCTGTCGATGAGCGAGTATCAGTGGGGCCTCGCCACGTGGACCGCCACCAACAACGCGAACACCGGGGTCGGCTCGCTGCGCGCAGCGCTGGCGTCGGCGCAGAACGGCGACATCGTGACCTTCGGCACCAGCATGACGGTACAGCTCACCTCTGAGCTGCTGATCAACAAGAACATCACCGTCGATGGCGACCTGAACAACGACGGCGTCGCGGACGTCACCCTCGATGGCCAGTACAAGACCCGAGTGGTAGAAATCACCTCCGGCAACACCGTGACCCTCGATGGTCTGGTGATTACCCGGGGTCTGGTCTCTGGCAACGGCGGCAATGGCGGCTACGGGGCAACCGGCGCCATGGGCGGCGGGATTTTCAACGCCGGTATTCTCACGCTGAACAACGTTTCGGTAACGGGTAACGCGGCGGCCGGCGGTGGTGGTGGCGGCGGTGTCACGGGTGCCAACTACGGCGGCGGTGGTGGCGGTGGCGGCGGCCTTGGTGGTCAGGGCGGCGGCCATGGCGGTACGGCCGGGCCGGGCACCGGAACGTTGGGCGGCCAGGCCGGCAGCGGTGGCGTGGGTGGCTATGGCGGAGGCTACGATGCAACGCACATGGGCGGGCGCGGCGGCTCCACCGTCGGCGGTGCCGGTGGCGTGGGTGTGTCCTATTACAGCAACGGCGGCAATGGCGGCACAGCCAACAACGGCACGATTTCCATCGGCGGCGGCGGTGGCGGCTCCGGTTGGGACAAGGTTGGCGGCGTCGGTGGCAATGCGGCCGGCGGGATTTACAACGCCTCGACCGGTACGTTGAAAATCGTCGGCACCTCGGTCATCAGCAACAACATCGGCGCGGGCGGCGGTGGCGGCGGCGGTAGCGGCCAGGGCAGCAACAACCTGAACGGTGGCGACGGCGGACGGGGTGTCGGTGCGATCTGGAACCAGGGCGGCACGGTCCTGATCACCGCCGCCAACTTCAGCGCAATCAGCGGTAACGCGGCTGGCAGCGGCTCCGGTGGTACAGAGCTGGGCGGCGGCGTGACAGGCTCTGTACCGTTGGCATTCGCGGCGATCTACAACAATGGCGGCACACTTAATACCGCTTATGTGGAACCGCCGACCGCAACCATCGTGATGGCGGACACGGCGTTGAAAATCGGCGAAACCTCGCTGGTGACCATCACCTTCAGCCGGGCAGTCACCGGTTTCACCAACGCCGACCTTACCATTGCCAACGGTACGCTGACAGCGGTCAGCAGCAGCGACGGCGGCCTGACCTGGACCGCGACTTTCACGCCGACCAACAACATTACCGACAGCACCAACCTGATCACCCTCGACAACACCGGGGTGACCGCGATCAGCGACGGCGTGGCGGGCGTCGGCACGACCAGTTCCGTCAACTATGCGATCGACACCGCGCGGCCGACCGTGACCATCGTGATGGCCGACACGGCGTTGAAGATCGGCGACACGTCGCTGGTGACCTTTACCTTCAGCGAAGCGGTCACCGGTTTCACCAACGCCGATCTGACCATCGCCAACGGCACATTGTCGGCAGTCAGCAGCAGCGACGGTGGCATCACCTGGACCGGAACGTTCACCCCGACGGCCAGCATTACCGACACCACCAACCTGATCACTCTGGACAACACCGGTATCGCCGACCTGGCCGGCAACGCCGGCAGCGGCACGACTGATTCGGCCAACTACGTGATCGATACCGTGCGGCCAACCGCGACCATTGTCGTGGCCGACAGCAATCTGGCAGCGGGTGAAACCTCGCTGGTGACCATCACCTTCAGCGAAGCGGTCAGCGGCTTCACCACCGCCGACCTGACGGTGGCCAACGGCACCCTGAGCGGCCTGAGCAGCAGTGACGGCGGCATCACCT
The DNA here is from genome assembly GCF_052045635.1 of Pseudomonas sp. 22189. Lineage (NCBI taxonomy): Bacteria > Pseudomonadati > Pseudomonadota > Gammaproteobacteria > Pseudomonadales > Pseudomonadaceae > Pseudomonas > Pseudomonas sp. 22189. Next base: position 240,106 of record NZ_JBQEPG010000007.1, on the reverse strand, counting down.
GGACCGCCACGCTCACGCCGACCAACAGCATCACCGACACCACCAACCTGATCACCCTGGATAACACCGGGGTCGTCGATCTGGCTGGCAATGCCGGCACTGGTACCACCAATTCCAACAACTACGCCATCGACACCGCGCGTCCCACCGCGACCATCGTGGTGGCCGACAACAACCTGCGGATCGGTGAAACCTCGCTGGTGACCATCACCTTCAGCGAAGCCGTGACCGGCTTCACCAACGCCGACCTGACCATTGCCAACGGCACCTTGACGGCGGTCAGCAGCAGCGACGGCGGCATTACCTGGACGGCGACCTTCACGCCGACCGCCAGCATCACCGACGCGACCAACCTGATCACCCTGAACAACACCGGCATCGCGGATCTGAACGGCAACGCCGGCAGCGGGACCACCGACTCCAACAACTACGCCATCGATACCGTGCGCCCGACCGCGACCATCGTGGTGGCCGACAACAATCTGCGGATCGGTGAAACCTCACTGGTGACCATCACCTTCAGCGAAGCGGTGACCGGTTTCACCAACGCCGACCTGACCATCGCCAACGGTACGCTGAGTGCGGTGAGCAGCAGCGACGGCGGCATCACCTGGACCGCGACGTTCACGCCGAGTGCCAGCGTCACCGACACCACCAACCTGATTACCCTGGACAACACCGGTATCGCCGACCTGGCGGGCAATGCCGGCAGCGGCACCACCGACTCCAACAACTACGCCATCGACACCCAGCGCCCGACCGCCACCATCGTGGTTGCCGACAGCACCCTCACGGCCGGCGAAACGACGCTGGTGACTTTCACCTTCAGTGAAGCGGTGACCGGTTTCAGCAACGCCGACATTGTGATTGCCAACGGCACCCTGACGGCGGTGAGCAGCAGCGATGGCGGCATCACCTGGACGGCGACGTTCACGCCGAACGTGGGCGTCAACGACGCGACCAACCTGATCATGCTGGCCAACACCGGCATCGCGGACCTCGCGGGTAACGCCGGTAGCGGCACCACCAACTCCAACAATTACACCATCGACACCGTGGTGCCGACCGCGACCATCATCGTGTCCGACCCCAGCCTGAAAATCGGCGAGTCCTCGCTGGTGACCATCACTTTCAGCGAAGCGGTGACCGGTTTCACCAATGCCGATCTGACCATCGCCAACGGTACGTTGACGGCGGTGAGCAGCAGCGACGGCGGCATCACCTGGACGGCCACGTTCACGCCGACTACCAACATCACCGACGCCACCAACCTGATCACCCTGGACAACACCGGCGTACAGAACCTGTCGGGCAATGCCGGCAGCGGCACCACCGATTCCAACAATTACTCGATCGATACCCAGCGCCCGACCGCCACTATCGTGGTGGCTGACACCGCACTCGGCGTCGGCCAGACCAGCCTGGTGACCATCACGTTCAGCGAAGCGGTGACCGGTTTCACCAACGCCGACCTGACCATCGCCAACGGCACGTTGAGCGCAGTGAGCAGCAGTGATGGCGGCATCACCTGGACCGCGACCTTCACTCCGGCGGCAGGGATTACCGACACCAGCAATGTGATCACCCTGGACAACACCGGCATCGCCGACCTCGCGGGCAACGCCGGCAGCGGCACCACCGACTCCAACAACTATGCGGTCGACAGCCAGCGCCCGACCGCCACCATCGTGCTCTCCGACAGCAGCCTGAGTGCCGGAGAAACCTCGCTGGTCACCATTACCTTCAGCGAAGCCGTGACCGGTTTTGACAATGCCGACCTGAGCGTCGCCAACGGCACCTTGAGCAATGTCGCGTCGAGCGACGGCGGCATCACCTGGACGGCGACGTTCACGCCGAACGTGGGCGTCAACGATGCGACCAACCTGATTGTCCTGAACAACACCGGCATCGCCGACCTGGCCGGCAACAGCGGGACCGGCACCACCAGCTCTCCGAACTACACCATCGACACCGTGCTGCCGACCGCGACCATCATCATTGCCGACAACGCGCTGAAAATCGGTGATACCTCGCTGGTGACTATCACCTTCAGCGAAGCGGTGAGCGGTTTCACCAACGCCGACCTGACAATTGCCAACGGCACGTTGTCGGCAGTCAGCAGCAGCGACGGCGGCATCACCTGGACGGCCACGTTCACGCCGACTACCAACATCACCGACGCCACCAACCTGATCACCCTGGATAACAGCGGTGTGCAGAACCTGTCGGGCAATGCCGGCAGCGGCACCACCGATTCCAACAATTACTCGATCGACACCCAGCGTCCGACGGCCACCATTGTGGTCGCCGACACAGCCCTGGGCATCGGTCAGACTTCGCTGGTGACCATTACGTTCAGCGAAGCGGTGAGCGGCTTCACCAACGCCGACCTGACCATCGCCAACGGCACGTTGTCGGCAGTCAGCAGCAGCGACGGCGGCATCACCTGGACAGCGACCTTCACCCCGGCGGCAGGGATTACCGACACCAGCAATGTGATCACCCTGGACAACACCGGCATCGCCGACCTCGCCGGCAACGCCGGCAGCGGCACCACCGATTCCAACAACTATGCGGTCGACAGTCAGCGTCCGACGGCGGCCATTGTCATGGCCGACAGCGACCTGCGTCCCGGTGAAACCGCGTTGGTGACCATCACCTTCAGCGAGGCCGTGACCGGATTCGACAATGCCGACCTGAGCGTCGCCAACGGCACCTTGAGCAATGTCGCGTCGAGCGACGGCGGCATCACCTGGACGGCCACGTTCACGCCGAACATTGGCGTCACCGATCTCACCAACCTGATTGTCCTGAACAACACCGGTATTACCGACCTGGCCGGCAACGCCGGCACCGGCACCACCAACTCCGCCAACTATCAGGTGCAGACTCAGGTGCCGACTTCCACCATCGTGGTTGCCGACACTTCACTCAAGGCCGGGGAAACCTCGCTGGTGACCATCACCTTCAGCGAAGCGGTGAGCGGTTTCGACAACAGCGACCTGATCATCGCCAATGGCACGTTGAGCAATGTCAGCAGCAGCGACGGCGGTGTCACCTGGACGGCGACCTTCACCCCGACCGCCAATGTCACTGACGCGACCAACCTGATCAGCCTGAACAATGCCGGAGTGACCAACGTCTCAGGCAACAGCGGTATCGGCATTACCGATTCCAACAACTTCGCCCTCGACACCGCGCTGCCGACCGCCACCATCGTGGTCGCCGACAACCGCCTGGGCATCGGCGAAACCACCACCGTGACCATCACCTTCAGCGAGGCGGTGATCGGTTTCGATCTGTCGGACATCAGCGTCGCCAATGGTGCGCTGTCGAACCTGGCCAGCAGCGACGGCGGCATCACCTGGACGGCGACTTTCACCCCGGCAGCCGGCGTCAACGACCCGACCAACCTGATCCTGATCGACACCGCCGGCGTCCAGGATCTGGCCGGCAACCTCGGCGCGAGCATCGCCATCTCCAACAACTACATCCTCGATGCAACCCGGCCGACGGTGAACATCGTGGTTGCCAATCCGCATCTGGGCATCGGCCAGACCACCACGGTGACCTTCACCTTCAGCGAGGCGGTGAACAATTTCGACCTGTCCGACCTGAGCGTGACCAACGGCGACCTGAGCAACCTGAGCAGCAGCGATGGCGGCAAGACCTGGACCGCGACTTTCACGCCGACCGCGAACGTGACCGACCCGAGCAACTTCATCGCGCTGGACACCAGCAACGTCACCGACCTGGCGGGCAACGCCGGCAGCACCGTGGCGGTGTCGAACAACTACGCCCTCGACAGTGAGCGCCCGACCGCCACGGTCGTGGTTGCCAACCCGAATCTGGGTGTCGGCCAGACTTCGCAGGTGATCATCACCTTCAACGAAGCGGTCAGCGGTTTCGAGCTGGCGGACCTCAGCGTGGCCAATGGCACCTTGTCCAACCTGAGCAGCAGCGACGGTGGCAAGACCTGGACCGCGACCCTGACGCCGACCGCCAACGTCAACAGCGCCAGCAATGCAATCAGCATCAACACGGCCGGGGTCAGTGACCTGTCGGGCAACAGCGGCAGCGGGATCAGTCAGTCCGGGAACTACGTGATCAATACGGTGCCGGTGGTCGTACCGCCGGTGACACCGACCTCGCCGTTGGTGGTGGTGCCGCCGGATCCGGAGTTCCGCAGCAGCGACCCCGTCGTGCCACCACCGGCGCCGAACGTCCCGCTGCAACCGCTCATCTTCACACCGCCCACCGGCGACCTCGGCTCACCGCTGACCTTCGCGCCGTTGTTCGAACAACGGGTGATCGGCAACGGCATCCGTCCGCTGGGTGACATTTTCATCAACCACGGCGCCCTGAGCCCGAGCTTCATCGCCCAGGTTTTCACCAGCAGCGACAGCGGCGGCGACGGTTCCGGCCATGGCTTCCTCGGGTTTGGCGGCGGCGATGGCGGGGTGTTCGGCAGCAGCACGCTGTCGAGCCTGTTCCATCAGGACAGCGCCGCAGAGCGCGATTCGCTGAATGCCTTCGACCGTCATTCGATCACGGGCGGCGATATTGCCCAGGGCCTGCGCGGTGTGTTCGGCGCGCCGACCCTGGGCCAGCAACTGCAACAGATCAAGGACAGCGAGCAGCACCGGGTCGACAACCTGGCGGCGGCTCTGCAACAGGTCGGTATCAGCGAAATGCAGGCCTGATAACACACACAACAACTCAATATGCGCAGCACCCAGGGGCGATGCAGGGATGAAGAAAAGTCAAAAATTGTTCGGCGCCAGCCTGCTGGCGCTGGCAATCAGCGGATGTGCAGTCACCAGTGAACCGATCGAACGCAGTGTCAGCGAACAACGGGCCAAAGCCGACCTGCAAAGCATGTACAAGGGTCAGGAACCGCTGAGCGGTCCGCTGACCCTGCACCAGGCCATGGCCCGCGCGGTGAAATACAACCTCGAAGGCCGCTTGAAAATCATGGAGGAAGCGCTGGCCAAGCGGCAGCTCGACCTCGCCAGCTTCGACATGCTGCCACGCATGGCGCTGGATGCCGGTTACGTCGGACGCAACAATGTCAGCGCCTCCAGCAGCCAGAGCGTACGCACCGGCACCCAGTCCCTGGAACCGTCGACCTCCCAGGACCGCGACCGCAACGTCGCCGACCTGACCATGGTCTGGAACGTCCTCGATTTCGGCGTCAGCTACATCAACGCCAAGCAACAGGGCGACCAGCGCCTGATCGTTCAGGAACGCCGGCGCAAAGTGATCAACACCATCGTTCAGGACGTGCGCTCGGCTTATTGGCGGGCGATGGCGGCCGAACGTCTGCTCAAACAGATCGACAGCCTGATGGCCCGGGTCGACACCGCCCGGCGCAACAGCGAAAGCATGAGCGAGCAGCGCATCGGTGATCCGGTGCAGTCCCTCGGTTACCAGCGTTCGTTGATCGAAGCGACCCGGCAACTGGAAGAGCAACGCCGGGCGTTGTCGCTGGCGAAAACCGAACTGGCGACCCTGATCAATCTGCCGCTGGGCACCAACCTGACGCTGGCCACTGACGACGGTTATCAGATCCCGGAACTCAAGGTCGATATTTCCAGACTGGAGCAGGAAGCCCTGACCAGCCGTCCGGAACTGCGCGAGCAGGACTACCAGACCCGGATCAGTGCTGCTGAAACCCGCAAGGCGATGTTGCGCATGTTGCCGGGCCTGGAGTTTTCCGCCGGCGGACACTACGACAGCAACTCGTTTCTGGTGAACGATCGCTGGGCCGACTATGGGGTGAAAGTCACCTGGAACCTGTTCAATGTGATCTCCGCCCCGGCAGCCATCGATGTGGCCAAGGCTGGCGAAGAAGTCGCCACCGCACGCCGTCAGGCGATGTCGATCGCGGTGCTGGCGCAGCTGTATGTGGCCAATGCCAACTATCAAGAGGCGCTGCGTCAGTTCAAGACCAACCAGCAACTGTCGGACATCGACGGGCAGATCGTCGGTCAGTTGCGCAATCGGCACCAGGCCGCCGGCATCGGCGAGCTGGAATTGATTCAGGGTGAATTGAACAACCTGCAAGCGGATCTGCGCCGTGACCTGTCGTATGCCGATCTGCGCAATGCCTATGGGCAGATCTTCGCCAGCGCCGGCCTCGATCCGCTTCCGGATCAAGTGCAATCCACCGCGGTGCAGTCGATCGCCACGGCCCTGGCCAACCGCGAATCGGCCTGGGCGTCGGGGGATATCTCGGTGCCGGTGGTGGCCCATGCCGGCGCCAAATAATCTGCAGGCGCCCGTCGCCAGCATTAGCCGCAGGCAACGCGAGGCCCGCAACGGCCATCGCGGTGCTTTACCCAAGGCATGAGCCGCCCGGTCTGTTCGCGTCTACCGGTGGCGGTGGACCTGCCGCTGCTGTTGCAGGCGCTGCAGGCGATTGCCGAAGAGGCATGGCGCGGCCACTTCAACACGGACTACTTCACGGGCGACTGGAGCGGCGTGGCGCTGATTTCGGCTGCCGATGCACTGAGTGAGTTAGCCCCAGGACGCGGTTTGCCGCTGCAGCGCACGCCGTGGTTGCGTGATGAACGCTGGCAGCGGGGGCTGCGCGAGCTGGCGCTGGATATCGTCAGCGCACGCTTGCTGCGACTGGGGCCCGGCGGGCGAATTCATGAGCACCGTGATTACGATCTGGAGGGTCCGGAAGCCGATCTGCGCCTGCACATTCCGTTGCTCAGCCCGCCCGCCGCAGACTTCTGGCTCGAGGGGCAGCGTGTGCCGATGACGGCGGGGGAGTGCTGGTTTCTCGATCTTGCTCGTGCGCATCGGGTGGATAACTTCGATACGTCGGCACGGATTCATCTGGTGCTCGATTGCCGCCCCGGCGCCTGGCTTGCGCAGAAAATCGTCGAAGGTGTGAACGACACCCCCGCAACGCAACGGCCAGACTCGGCGTTGCAGCAATTCCAGCGATGGGTGGCGGGCGATGCCACGTTGGCGGCGACGTTGCAGGACATGACGGACCCCGAATTATTCATCGAGCGTACTCTTGAGCTGGCCGCCGAACACGGCTTGCCGTTCTCCCGGGAAGAGTTGCGTGCGGCGATGCGCCAAGGACGTCGGCAATGGAACGCGCAATGGAGCGGCTGAATTTCGACGGCTGGCTGCCGATCCGGGTATGGCCGGTTGCGGGGCTTTGGCAGGTCGATTGGTGCTGGTTCGGGGATAGACCTTTGCAGCAGCCGTTTTTTCGCGATGCGGTCGAGGACGCGTTGCGTTTGCCGTTCAATCAGGTCTTTCGGCGCCAGACGCCGCTGTCGGCGCTGACGCAGTGGCACAGGCAAAGCCCGGGGCTGGCCCCGAGTGCCTTTATCCTGCACGCCTCGCGTTGCGGTTCGACATTGATCAGCCAGATGCTCGCGTGGCTCGATGACCACATCGTAGTCTCGGAGCCACCGCCGCTTGATGCGCTTTTGCGAGGTGAGCTACCCGAAACCGAGCGGCGGGCAGCGATCAGTGGACTGCTCTCGGCCTACGGTCAACGTCGACGCGGTATCGAGCAGCGACTGGTGATCAAGCTCGATGCCTGGAACATCGGCGAATGGCCGTTGTTGCAGGCATGCTTTCCCGACACGCCGTGGCTGTTCGTGTATCGCGATCCGCTGGAAATCGCCGTATCGCACGTGCGTCGTCCGGGGATGCACATGGTGCCGGGGATGCTTGGTGATTGTGTGCTCGACGATGGTTTGCCATTTACCGGCAGTGAAGACTTCATTGCACGACGACTTGGACACTTGCTGGCGTCGGCGTATCTGCACTGCCGCGAGGGTGACGGACTGCTGGTGAACTACAGCGAGTTGCCCGAGGCCATGGCCGGACGATTGGCGAAGTTTTTTCGTTTGAATGTCGAGCAGCGGCAGCAGGTGTTGGCGGCGACGATGCAGCATGCCAAGCAGCCGTCCCAGCGCTTTGTTGCCGATGGCGAAGACAAGCGTCGCGAGGCTTCGCCGTGGTTGCGCGAACGGGTTCGGCAATGTGCCCAGGATGCCTTTCTGAATCTTGAATTGCTACGCAACGCATGAAAGATCGCAGCCTTCGGCAGCTCCTGCAGGGTGTACGCATAACCGATGCAGGAGCTGCCGCAGGCTGCGATCTTTTGCTGTCAGGTTTTTCCCGACAGATCCGCCATCCCCTTGAGCAGCTCGATGGGTAGGGGAAAGACAATCGTCGAACTCTTGTCACCCGCAATCGAACTCAAGGTCTGCATGTAGCGTAACTGCATGGCGCCGGGTTGGCGGCCGAGCATTTCGGCGGCCTGCATGAGTTTTTCCGAGGCTTGCAGTTCGCCTTCGGCGTGGATCACCTTGGCCCGGCGTTCACGTTCGGCTTCGGCCTGTTTGGCGATGGCACGGACCATCGATTCGTTGAGGTCGACGTGCTTGATCTCGACGTTGGCGACCTTGATGCCCCAGGCGTCGGTCTGGGCGTCGAGCACTTGCTGGATATCGATATTCAGTTGCTCGCGTTCGGCCAGCAGTTCATCCAGCTCATGTTTGCCGAGCACCGCGCGCAGGGTGGTCTGCGCCAGTTGGCTGGTGGCCGAAAGAAAGTCTTCGACCTGAATGATCGCCTTCTGCGGGTCAAGCACGCGGAAGTACAGCACCGCATTGACCTTCACCGAGACGTTGTCGCGGGTGATCACATCCTGGGGCGGCACGTCGAGCACCACGGTGCGCAGATCGACCCGGACCATTTGTTGCACCACCGGTATCAACAGGATCAGCCCCGGCCCTTTGACCTGCCAGAAGCGCCCGAGCTGGAACACCACGCCGCGCTCGTACTCACGCAGGATGCGGAAGGTCGACCCGGCGAGGGCGATCACCAACAGCAGCAGTGCAACAAAACCGATTTGCAGACCCATGATCACTCTCCGTGTCGCACCGCGTCAGTCGCGGCGACTTTCAGCAATAAGCCCTTGCGCCCTACCACGCGCACCGATTGCCCGGTGTGCAAGGGTGTGGCGCTGTGCACTTGCCAGTGTTCACCCTGCAAATGCACCCAGCCGTTGTGGGCGTTTTCCGCTTGCACGGTGGTCACCGCCGTCACGCTGCCGACCAGCCCGGCATCGCCGCTGACGGCGTGGCGCGGGCGGGTTTTCAAGGCGCGGATGATCAACGCGATCAGCAGCAGAGCGCTGAGCAGGCCGAGGCCGATGATCATCGGTACCGGCACCTCGGCGTTGCTCAGGATCAGCGCGCCGATGACGAACATGATGATCCCGCCAAGGCCGATGACCCCGTAGTTGGGCAGCGCGGCTTCGGCGATCAGAAAGGCAATGCCAAGAGAGATCAGCCACAGGCCGACCGGATTGACCGCCGTCAGCGGGACGTCAGCCGCGAGGGCCGGGCCGCTGGTCAGCAGTATCAGAAAAAACAGACAACATCGGCTGTTCACGTGACCCTCCGGGAGAGTCATGGGGGTGTTTCCTTAAGTCTAGTTGAGCCTGGCGCTGAATGAATTCTGCTCAATGAGCAGATGTGTCCAGTGAGCGGATTTCCCTTCGCCTGAGCCTCGCCGAACTAGACTCAGCAGAACAGGCACAACGTTCCGCGTGACACCGAGGTGCAGCATGCGTATGGCAAAAAAAGTGCAAAGCAGCCTGAACCGGGCGCATTGCGAATATGACATCGTGGCCCACCGCCACTCCGCCAGCAGTCTGGAAACCGCACGGGTTTCCGGGGTGCCCGCCGAGCGCGTGGCCAAGTCGGTGATTCTCGACGACCACCAGGGGCATTACCTGATGGCCGTGCTGCCGGCCAGCCGGCACCTGGATTTGAGCAAAGTGCGCAGCCGCGGCGAATGGCAGATCACCCGGGAAAGCAACCTGGCGCACATCTTCGATGACTGCGAACGCGGTGCGGTGCCGCCGCTGGGTGATTCCTACGGCCTGGACATGGTCATCGACCCGCTGCTGACCCGGCAGAAAGACATCTACCTGGAAGCCGGCAACCACAACTACCTGCTGCACATGAGCATGCCCGAGTTTCTGAAAATGGTGCCGCATGCCGAGGTGCGGGAGTTGAGTCAGTAGGTTCTGTAGCGCTTTCGCGGACGCCTTCGCGAGCAAGCTCGCTCCCACAGGTTGAACGCGTTCTCCTGTGGGAGCGAGCCTGCTCGCGAATAATCTCTCACCCACCGCATTCTTGAAGGAGCTCCCCATGGAGCAGCCCACCCACAGCCTGCCGTCCCTGTTCAAGCAACTGGGCCTGGACAGCGACCCGACCAGCATTGACCAATTCATCGCCACCCATTCACCGCTCAAACCCGAGCTGCACCTGGCGGATGCGTTTTTCTGGAGCAAAAGTCAGGCGGATTTCTTGCGAAGCGAGATTCTTGATGATGCGGATTGGGCGGAGGTGGTGGATCAGTTGGATGTGTTGTTGCGCAAGGGGCGGGTTTTGTAGGACTGAGTAAAACCTTATTACAGAATGTCCACAGGATCCCTATCGATGTTGGAGTAGCTTGCCAATTCAACAACCCGGAGCCGTCAATGCAATCATTTTTGCCAGTCAGAACTATTGATGTTGACGCGCTTGGAGACTGTATTGAGGCAGTGATCGAAAGCATCTCCAACGGGCCTGTCGAGCTTCGGGAGCACGACACAACAGTGGCTGTGTTGGTCTCGTCAGAAATTTATGAAGCGATCCTGGATACGCTGGATGATTTCGATTTGGTGTCAATCACACATTCGCGCAGGAACGAAGCAGGGGTAGCCATCGAGTTGGATGAACTATAGAAATTCTCTGCAGAGAAGATTTGTTTCAAAACTTGACTGAAATTCCCCGCCAATGCGATATTGATAGTTAGCAAACTAACAGTGTGCATTTTCCCGTGCCGAATTCCCTCGACGCTCTCCAGATGAACATCAGCAGTGCCATGGTGGTGGCCGCCAGGCATTGGCGGAAGATCTGCCAGACCACGCTGGTCAACTATGGAATCTCCGAAGCCTGCGCCGTGCCGTTGTTGATGATCGGGCGGTTGGGCGAGGGCGTGCGTCAGGTGCAAGTGGCGCAGGCGGCCGGGATGGAAAGTCCGTCGCTGGTACGCCTGCTCGACCAGTTGTGCCACGCCGGCTATGTCTGCCGCACCGAAGATGCGCAGGATCGCCGGGCCAAGTGCCTGAGCCTGACCGACACCGGCCGTGAACTGGTGCAAGCGGTGGAAAGTGAACTGGTACGTCTGCGTCATGAAGTGCTCGAAGGCATCGACCAGAGTGATCTGGAGGCTACGCTTCGAGTACTGCGAGCTTTTGAGGCGGCGAATCCGCCTGTGGTGATCAATTCTTGAACGGTTTTTTCTCCGGCATTCCTCCGGCCCGCGACTGGTTCTACGGGGTCCGCACCTTTGCAGCGTCGATGATCGCGCTGTACATCGCCTTGCTCATGCAAATGCCGCGTCCGTATTGGGCGATGGCCACGGTGTACATCGTCTCCAGCCCGTTTCTCGGCCCGACCAGTTCCAAGGCGCTGTACCGCGCCATCGGCACCTTTCTCGGGGCGGCGGCGGCGGTGCTGTTCGTGCCGATGTTCGTGCAGAGTCCATATGTGCTGGTGGTGGTGATTGCCTTGTGGACGGGGATTTTGCTGTTCCTGTCGCTGCATCTGCGCACCGCCAATAACTACGCGCTGATGCTGGCCGGTTACACATTGCCGCTGATTGCCTTGCCGACCGTGGATAATCCGCTGGCGGTGTGGGACGTGGCGGAAGCGCGCACCGAAGAGATTTTTCTCGGCATCGCCGTGGCGGCGGTGGTCGGCGCGATGTTCTGGCCGCGGCGTCTGGCGCCGGTGTTCAACGACGCGGTGGGTAAATGGTTCGCCGACGCCACCACCTACAGCCTGAAGTTTCTCAGTCGCGACGTGCAGCCTGAACAGATCGCCACGCTGCGCATGGCCATGGTCGCCAATTTCAACAGCCTCGAATTGATGATCGGCCAGTTGCCCCACGAAGGCGCTCGACCGCAAACCGTGCGCAACACCAAGGAACTGCGCGGGCGGATGATCCACCTGCTGCCGGTGATCGACGCGCTGGAAGATTCGCTCTACGCGCTTGAACGGCGCACACCGGAACTGGTGGAAAAGTTTGCCCCGCTGTTGACCGCGACCCAGCAATGGCTCGGCCATAACGACGCTGATCTGGCGCGTTGGCAGGCGCTCAAGGATCAACTCCAGGCCCTGCAGCCAAACTGCGAGGCCTTGGAAGATCGCAAGCAATTGCTGTTCTCCAACGCGATTTATCGCCTCGGCGAATTCATCGATCTGTGGCAGGACTGCCGCAGTTTGCAGGACGCGATTCTCTGCGAGCGCCAGGATAGCTGGCGTGCGGTTTACCGGCACTGGCGCCTCGGGCGGCTGACGCCGTTTCTCGACCGCGGGATGATGCTGTATTCGGTGGCCTCGACCATTCTGGCGATCATCGTCGCCTCGGTGCTGTGGATCCTGCTGGGTTGGCCGGACGGCGGCAGTGCGGTGATTCTGGCAGCGGTGGCGTGCAGTTTCTTCGCCTCGATGGACGACCCGGCGCCGCAGATCTACCGGTTCTTTTTCTGGACCGGGATGTCGGTACTGTTCGCCAGTCTCTATCTGTTCCTGATTCTGCCGAACCTGCACGATTTCCCGATGCTGGTACTGGCGTTTGCGGTTCCGTTCATTTGCGTCGGCACCCTGACGGTGCAGCCGCGTTTCTACCTCGGCATGCTCCTGACGCTGGTCAACACCTCGTCGTTCATCAGCATTCAGGGCGCGTATGACGCGGACTTTTTCGCCTTTGTGAACTCCAACCTGGCCGGCCCGATGGGTTTGCTGTTCGCGTTCATCTGGACCCTGATCGCCCGCCCGTTTGGCGTCGAGCTGGCCGCCAAACGTCTGACCCGTTTCAGCTGGAAGGACATCGTGCACATGACCGAGCCGGCCAACCTTGCCGAACATCGGCAGTTGGGCGTGCAGTTGCTCGACCGTCTGATGCAGCACTTGCCGCGTCTGGCCATGACCGGCCAGGACACCGGGATTGCCATGCGTGAAGTGCGCGTCGGCCTCAACCTGCTCGATCTGCTGGCCTACACCCCGCGGGTGGAAGGCGCGCCGAATGCCCTGCTGCAACAAGTGGTGGCCGAGGTCGGTGAGTATTTTCGCGCTTGCCTCAAGGCCGGCGAACGCTTGCCGGCACCGAGTCCCTTATTGATGACCATGGATCGCGCCCGCCGCGCCCTCAAAGGCCACGGCGACGAAGAAACCCGGCTAAACCTGTTGCATGCCCTGAGCGGTTTGCGTCTGGCGCTGTTGCCCGGCGTGGAATTTGTCAGCACCGGCGATGCCGAAGAACCGCTGCCCGATGGAGCGCCCCTATGATTGGTGATCTGGATATCAGCGGCATTTTCCTGCCGACCCTGCTGGTGTTGATGGGCATCACCTATGTGTTGTTTGTGCTGGTGCATGGCGTGCTCACGCGCCTGCACTTTTACCGTCTGGTCTGGCACCGGGCATTGTTCAACGTGGCCCTCTACGCCGTGATGCTGTACGGCGTGGACTCACTCAGTCGATACCTGATGACATGAAAAAACCGTTTCTGACTATCGGTCGCGTGGTCCTGACCCTGCTGATCGTGACTTTCGCCGTCGTCCTCGTCTGGCGCATGGTGATGTATTACATGTTTGCGCCGTGGACCCGTGACGGCCACATTCGCGCTGACATTATTCAGATCGCCCCGGACGTGTCCGGGCTGATCCAGCAGGTCGAGGTCAAGGACAACCAGTTGATCAAACGCGGCCAGGTGCTGTTCAGCATCGACCAGGACCGCTTCAAACTGGCCCTGCGTCAGGCTAGAGCGGCGGTCGCCGATCGCGAAGAAACCCTGGCCCAGGCGCAGCGTGAAGCCAAGCGTAACCGTGGTCTGGGTAATCTGGTGCCGGCCGAACAGCTGGAAGAAAGCCAGTCGAAAGTTGCCCGCGCGCAATCGGCGCTGGCCGAAGCGCTGGTGACGGTGGACAGCGCGCAGCTCAATCTGGATCGCTCGGTGATCCGCAGCCCGGTGGACGGTTACGTCAACGACCGTGCGCCGCGTGTGCAGGAATTCGTCACAGCCGGGCGTCCGGTGTTGTCGGTGGTCGACAGCAACTCTTTCCATATCGACGGCTACTTCGAAGAAACCAAACTCGATGGCATTCATGTCGGGCAGTCGGTGGATATCCGTGTGATCGGCGACAAGGCCAGGCTGCGCGGGCATGTCGAAAGCATCGTCGCCGGTATCGAAGACCGCGACCGCACCAGCGGCAACAACCTGCTGCCGAACGTCAACCCGGCGTTCAGCTGGGTGCGCCTGGCACAACGGATTCCAGTGCGCATCGCCTTTGACGAGGTGCCGGAAGACTTCCGCATGATCGCCGGGCGGACCGCGACCGTGTCGATCATCGACGACAAAACGCAGGAGCCCGCGCAATGAACAGGGCCCTGTTGATCGCCGGGTTGGGCCTGATGCTCTCGGCCTGTCAGATGGTCGGGCCGGACTATCACCTGCCCGCTGACGCGGCGGTGCAGCGCAAGGATTTTCAGGGCGAACTGGCGGTGGACGGCAAACCAGTGGTGTCGGCGCCGGTGCCGGCGGACTGGTGGCGGCTGTATCAAGACCCGCGTCTGGATCAACTGGTACAGCAAGCCATGGCTTCCAATACGGATTTGCGCGTGGCGGCGGCCAACCTGTCGCGGGCGCGGGCTCAGGTCGATGAAGCGGAAGCGGCCGGCGGCTGGAGCGGCGGCGTGAAGATGGGCGCGCAGCGCTTGCAGGAATCCGGACAAGCATTCCTGCTGCCGGAAAAAGTCCCGGTGGCCAACGTCGCTGACATCGGTATCAGCGCGTCTTACCAGTTCGATCTGTGGGGCACGCTGCAACGCGGCATCGAAGCGGCGAAAGCCAACGCCGATGCCACGCAAGCGGCGGCCGACACCGCGCGCATCACCCTGGTGGCGGACGTGGTCCGTGCCTACACCCAAGTGTGCGCCGCCAACGAAGAACGGGAAATCGCTCAGCATTCCCTCGACCTGCAATCGCAGAGCACCACGCTGATCCAGCGCTTGCGCGATGCCGGGCGTGGTGACGAGACCCAGGTCACTCGTTCGCAAACCCAATTCAAATCCTTGCGGGCTGACCTGCCGCGCTACGAAGCGGCGCGTCAGGCCGGATTGTTCCGCCTGTCGATGCTGCTGGCCAAACCGCTCGACCAGTTGCCTGCCGGCACCGCGACCTGTGCCGAACTGCCGAAAATCGCCCAACAGTTGCCGGTGGGCGACGGTGCGGCGCTGCTCAAGCGTCGTCCCGATGTGCGGCAAGCCGAGCGTCGTCTGGCCGCCGCGACCGCCGGCATCGGCATTGCAACCGGTGAGCTGTACCCGGACATCAGCATCGGCGCGACCATCGGCACCGTCGGCATCGTTTCCGATCTTGGCGATCCATCGACCAACCGCTGGGGCTTTGGCCCGTCGCTGAGCTGGAAGGTGCCGACCAACGGCGCCCGCGCACGGATCCGTGAGGCCGAAGCCAACACTCAGGGCGCACTGGCGCATTTTGACGGCGTGGTACTCAACGCCATCCGCGAAACCCAGACCGGTCTGGCCCAGTACAGCGCACTGCTGCAGCGTCGCGATGCCTTGGCCGATGCCGAGCAGTCGGCGAAACTGGCGGCGGACCAGACCCACCGCTTCTTCCAGGCCGGGCGCGAGTCGTTCCTCGCCGACCTGCAGGCGACCCGCACTTACACCGACGTCACTGCGCAACTGGCCGCCGCCAACACCCAGGTTGCCATGAGCCAGATCGATTTGTTCCTCGCCCTCGGTGGTGGTTGGGAAAGCGGACGAACGCAAGCCTCAAGCACCAGCAAACCCTGAAGCCGTTGCTATGCTTTGAAGTGTTGAAAGGGTGCCCCGTGCAACGCACCCTTTCAGCGCACATTGCTAGCGCTGGTCTAGGGGAAACCAATAATGAAAAACCCTTACGCTCTCGGCTTCTGGTGCGCCCTGGTAGCGCTGGTGCTGCTATCGGCCACCTATTTCTACGGCATCATGCTGGCCCATCAGATCGACAAGGCCATGGTCTTCCTCGACAGCGCCACGGCGTTGATCGCGGTGATGGCCATCGTCGTCGTGGCGTGGGCCTCGGTCCAGGTGCAGCGGGTCAAGAAACGCCAGTTGGAACAGGGCAAGACCCTGGTGCTGATCTGGGACACCAAAGTCGCCCTGCGCCGGGTCGAAACCGTGTTTGATCGCTACTTCTGGGGCAGCTACTGGCAACCGGGACGCACCTTCGCCGAAGTCATGGGCGAACTGACCGGCACCCCGCTGGAAAAAAGCCTCGAAGCCCTGAAAAAACAGTGCCTGGAACTCGACAAGCAGATTGCCGATGAAGGCTGGCACTGGCTCAACAATGCCCGCGAACTGTCGGATGTCGCCACGGCCATGGCCCGGGAGCGCTATCAGCTGGATTTCTGCGATCCCCGGGCCGATGGGCCGGGCGGGGCGGTGATTGATCGCGACTTTGAAGTGCTGGTGTATACCTGGACGGCGCGGTTGAAGAGCTTTGATCATCAGCTCGATGAGATCGAGGTTCAGTATTCCTGATCTTCTGGGAGTCCTCTGGCCCCATCGCTGGCAAGCCAGCTCCCACAGTTTTTGTGGTGTTCTCGGATTTTGTGAACACAACCAGTCCTGTGGGAGCTGGCTTGCCAGCGATAGCGTCCTCAACAACACTGCAACTCTCCCCGCCTGTCAGCTGTCCACACTCCCCATAGACACTCTTTAACCTTTAAACATTGGGCCGCCTCGCGCTGCCAGTGCTAATCTCCACCGCTAATTTCAGCGGAGTCGAGCCGCGACCCGGTCACGGGTTCAGGGAAGACGACCACACTTTCAGCCACGGACATTGATCAGGTCATTCATGAATAAATCAGCAGGCGTGCTTCTCGGGATTGTTGTTGCCATCGGTGCGATCAGCGCCGGCGGGGCCTGGTATACCGGGACCAAGATTGAAGGCGTACTGAACAACGCCGTCAGCAACGCCAACAAAGAGCTGCAGACCGCGATGGCCGGCTCCAATGGCAGCGCGTCGCTGGAGCTGGTGTCGCTGGAGCGCCACACCTTCACCAGCACCGCGCACTACCGCCTCAAGGGCGAAGGCGAGATGTTCGGTGACCAGCCGGTCGAGCTGCTGTTCGTCGATCACATCGAACACGGCCCGCTGCCGTTCTCGCGCCTGGTGTCGCTGAAGTGGCTGCCGGTCATGGCCACCAGCAATTACGAGCTGGAAAAGAGCCCGGCCACCGAAAAATGGTTTGCCGCCACCAAGGGCGCCGCGCCGCTCAAAGGTGTGACCAACCTCGGCTACGACGAATCCACCACCAGCAGCCTCGAGTTGCTACCGCTGGAAACCGCGCTGGACGAGCAGTCGAGCCTGAAATTCTCCGGCCTGACCATGAACATCTCCGCCAGTGCCCAGGCGCAGAAGGTCAAGGCTGACGGCTACATGGACAGCCTGAAACTGGTCACCGTGTCGCAGGATCAGGCACCGGTGCAGGTCGAACTCAACGGTCTGACCCTGGCCAGCAACCTTACCAAGAGCAGCTACGGCTACTACACCGGGGAAAACACCCTGGAGCTGACCAACAGCAAAACCACTTTCGGTCCCAAGCAGTCGGTACTCGGCGTGAAGAACTTCGAAATGAAGAACCTCACCGAAGAGAGCGGCAGCAATGCCTCGGGCCGCGCTGACTACAAGGTGGGTGAAGTCACCCTCAACGACAAGAAAATCGGTTCGGCCAACATGGCCATGAGCCTGAAGAACCTCGACATCCCGTCGACCATGTCGCTGATGCAGATCTACCAGACCAAATTGCAGCCGTACGAGAAGGAAGCGGCGGCCGCTGCCGAAGCCGGCCTGCCGGCACCGGAGCTGAACCTGACCGAAGCCGAGTCGGCACAGGTCAAGGCTGACCTGCAGAAACTGCTGGCCGCCAGTCCACAGATCGCGCTGGAAAACCTGTCGCTGAAAACCGCCAACGGTGAAAGTCGCGCCAGTCTGGTGATTGATCTGACCAAACCGCAATCGATGGATCTGCCGCCGGATCAACTGGGCAAGCAATTGATCGCGCTGCTGGACCTGAATATTCAGGTGTCCAAGCCGATGCTGATCGACCTGCTCAGCGTGCAGGCGCAGCTCGACGGTCAGACTGACGCCAAAGCCATCGTCGATCAGGCCAGCGCCGGTGCCGACATGTTCTCCGGCATGGCAGTCGGTTCGCAATTGGCGACCGTCGACGGCACCAATGTCGTGACCAAGCTGCATTACGCCGCCAACCAGGTGGAATTCAACGGCCAGAAAATGACCGTCGAGCAGTTCGTCGGCTTCCTGATGAGCAAGTTCGCTGGCGTCACGCAAGTGCAGTAATCCTGCGCTCTAAATAGCAACGCCCGGCCTCTGGATTCGCGGACGCCGGGCGTTTTGCTGTCTGGCGTTCGGGTTTTGCACTGAACCGGCGGCACGATTCTGAACAATTATTGTGTTCTGAATATTCGACTACGCTTGCATGCAAGACTGCCTGACTAAGCTTGGCTGGGTCTTTATTGGCTCAGCCTCCGTTACGAATGGGCAAGGGGGGCATTGCGACCCGGCTGGCCATGTAAGGATGCTGACGAATGCCGCGTATTGATGTGCCTGTTCTACATCGTGGTTTACGCCCGTTGTTTCGTGTTGCGCTGTGCAGCCAGTTGCTCTGGCCGGCACTGGCGTTTGCCGATACGCCCTATGATCAGATGGTGCGTGATGCCCGTGCCGGGCAGACCACGCCTGCGCTGAACGTGCTGCGCCAGGTGCCACCGGGGCAGTCGACCACTGGCCAGATCAGCGATCACCTGCAGATCGCCAGTTGGGCCGGCCTCGATGCCGAAGTGGTGCAGGTCTATGAAACCCAGGGCCGTGACCGGGTGCTGCCGGTGCAGGCACTGACCGCCACCGCACGGGCCTATCGCAACCTCAAGCGTTGGGATCAGGCGACTCAGGTCTACAACAAGGCGCTGGCGCTGGAGCCGGACAACGCTGACCTGCAATTGGGGCTGGCCCTGACTCAGGCTGACGCGGGCAAACCCGACGAAGCCGTGACCCGCGCCAAGGCGCTGGTCGCCGCCAAACCCGACGATCCTTCGCGCCGCCTCGCACTGGGCTATGCCCTGACCCGCGCCGGCAAGCAGTACGACGCGTTGTTTGAATACGATCAAGCGTTTATCCGTGCCGGCAGCAAGCCGGAAGTCGCCCGCGAATACGTGGTCGCCCTGCAAAAGGCGCGGCTGCCGGAACCGGCGCTGCGTCTGGCCAATCAACGTCCGGGGCTGATCGACCCGGTCACCTTGCGTCGACTCGAAGGTGATCTGGCCGCCGAACGCGTGCGTCTGGCCGAACTCGCCACCCGCAGTGAAAAAGAACGCTACGTGATCGCCGACCGCGCGCTGGCCGATTACGACAAACTGCTCGCCACCTGGACCCCGGATGCCAGCGCCCATGATGACGTGATTCGCTGGCGCATCGACCGCATGGGCGCACTCAAGGCCCGGGCGCGCACCGCAGACGTGATCAATGAATACCAGAAGCTGCAAAGCGAAGGCGTGAAGATTCCGACCTACGCCTTGCGCTGGGTGGCGGCGTCGTATCTGGATCAGCGCCAGCCAGAAGTCTCTACCGACCTGTATCGCCAGGTGCTGTCGGCCCCGGACGCCGATGTCGGTGATCGCCTCGAAGACACCACCGCGTTGTACTACTCGTTGCTGGAAAGCGACCGCGCCGATGAAGCGCGCAAAGTCGCCGAGGATCTGGCCAAGGCCCAGAAACCGCGCGTCGAACTCAAGGGCTTGCCGATCGGCAACCCCAATGATGAGTGGATGGACGCCCAGCAACTCGCGGCGCAGGCCGGCACCTACGGCTCCGACCTGCCGCACGGCGAAGAGCGCCTGCAGACACTGGTCGATCAGGCCCCGGGCAACATCGGCCTGCGCCTGGCGCAGGCCGATCTGTACCTGGCTCGGCAATGGCCACGCCGCGCGGAAAATCAGCTCAAGGAAACCGAGAGCATGGTCCCGCGCGACATGGGCCTGGAACTGGCTCAGGCGCGCACCGCGATGACCCTGCAGGAATGGCGGCAAATGGATGCGCTGACCGATGACGTGGTCGCGCGTTTTCCCGACAACCGTCAGGTGCAACGAGCGGCCCGCGAGCGCGAAGTGCACGACATGTCCGAACTGCGCGTCGAAGCCTATGGCGGCAAGGCCAACGGAGGCGGCGGCAGTGGTGCGGGCGCGGTCAGTGGCAGCCGCGATTTCGGCATCCAGAGCACTCTGTACAGCCCGCCGATCGATGAAGACTGGCGGGTGTTCGTCGGCGCCGGTTATGCCACCGGCGACTTCGCCGAAGGCACGGGCACCGACCGCTTCCAGCGTGTCGGTCTGGAGCGCCGTACCCGCGACATGAGCCTGGAAGCCGAGGTCTCCAACCACGATTACGGTTACGGCGCCAAGCAGGGCGCGCGCATCGCGATTGCCCGCGACATCAACGATCACTGGCAGTACGGCGGCAGCTTCGCCTATCTGTCGGCCGAGACGCCGTTGCGGGCGCTCAACAGCGACATCAAGGCCAACGGCGGCAACGCGTTCATTCGCTGGCGCGCCAACGAAAGTCGCGAGTGGCGGCTGTCGGTCAGCCCGTCGCACTTCAGCGACGGCAACAACCGCGTCGAAGCCTTGCTCACCGGGCGCGAGGGCGTCTACAGCGCGCCGAACGTGCAGGTCGATGCCGGTCTGGAAGTCGGTACCAGTCACAACTCCAAGTCCGAGGATGTGCCGTACTTCAACCCGAAGGCGGACTTCAGCGTGATGCCGACGGTCAACGTCAACCATGTGCTCTACCACCGTTACGAAACCTCGTGGAGCCAGCAGTTTCAGGCCGGGGCGGGCACCTACAGCCAGCGTGACCACGGCACCGGCGGCATGGCGATGCTCGGCTACGGCCAGCGTTATGCCTGGAACGACGTGTTCGAGGTGGGCGGTTTGTTCAGTGTGATCAACCGGCCCTACGACGGTGATCGGGAGACCGATCTGCGTCTGCTCGTCGACCTCACTTTCCGCTTCTAGAAGAGTTTGAAGATGCCTTTGATGACGCGTTTCATCCTTCTGCTGGGAGTGCTGCTGATCAGCGCCTGCGCCCAGCAAGCCCCGGCCTTCGCGCCACCGTCGCAACGTCCGGTGGCGGCCAATGAAAAACCCTGGCCGAAAAACCATGTGCTGGGCATTGCCTATCACGATATCGAAGACCGCGACCCCGATCAGGCGGTGGTGGCGGTGCGCACCGAGCGCATGATCGAGCAGCTCGCGTGGCTGCGGGAGAACGGCTACCAACCGGTCACCGTCGATCAGATCATGGCGGCGCGCAAGGGCGGCCCGGAACTGCCGGCCAAAGCGATCCTGCTCAGCTTCGACGATGGTTATTCAAGCTTCTACACCCGCGTGCTGCCGGTGCTGCGCGCCTACAACTGGCACGCTCTGCTGGCGCCGGTCGGCGTGTGGATC
Source organism: Pseudomonas sp. 22189 (assembly GCF_052045635.1). Lineage (NCBI taxonomy): Bacteria > Pseudomonadati > Pseudomonadota > Gammaproteobacteria > Pseudomonadales > Pseudomonadaceae > Pseudomonas > Pseudomonas sp. 22189. Next base: position 218,471 of record NZ_JBQEPG010000007.1, on the reverse strand, counting down.
GACACGCCGCTCAATCAACCGGTGGATTTTGCCGGCGCCCCCCGCGCACGTTCGGACTTTCTGACCTGGGATCAGGTGCGGGAAATCTCGCAGTCAGGGCTGGTGGAAATCGCCGCGCACACCGACGCCAGCCACAAAGGCATCCTCGCCAACCCGCAAGGCAACATGCAGCCGGCGGCGGCCACCCGACGCTACGATCCGCTCACCAAGCGCTATGAGTCCGAAGAGCAGTTCCGCGCTCGAATCAGCAATGACGTGGCGACCATCTCGGAAAAAATCCGCAAAGTCACCGGCAAGAAACCGCGCATCTGGGTATGGCCGTACGGCACGGCGGACGGCACTTCGCTAACAGTGGTCGGCGAGCAGGGCTACGAAATGGCCCTGACCCTGGACGACGGTCTCGACGCCCTCGACAACCTGATGAGCAGTCCGCGCTTCCTGGTGGCCTCGGATCCTGACGGCGAGCATTTCGCCAACAGCATCGTCGGCGTGCAATCGGATTTCGCCATGCGTGTGGTGCACGTTGATCTGGACAACGTTTACGACCCAGACCCGGGGCAACAGGAAATCAACCTCGGCAAGCTGATCCAGCGCATGGCCGACATGGGTGCCAACACCGTGTTCCTGCAGGCTTTCGCCGATCCGAAGGGCGACGGACTGGTGCACTCGCTGTACTTCCCCAACCGTCACCTGCCGGTGCGCGCCGACATCTTCGATCGCGTTGCCTGGCAACTGCGCACTCGGGCGCACGTGAAAGTCTTCGCGTGGATGCCGGTGCTGAGTTTCGGCCTCGATGCGAAGCTGCCGCGTGTTACGCGCTGGGATCCGAAGACCGGCAGCACCTCGGTCGATCCGGGCCAGTATCAGCGCCTGTCGCCGTTCGATCCGCAAGTACGGCGGATCATCGGTGAAATCTACGAAGACGTGGCGCGCCTGACGTCGGTGGATGGCATTCTGTACCACGACGACGCGGTGCTCTCGGACTTCGAAGACGCCAGCCCCGAGGCCCTGAAGGCGTATGCCGCGCACGGCTTGCCGGGGTCCATTGCGGCGCTTCGCGATGATCCGGCTGCGATGCAGCGCTGGACGCGGTTCAAGAGCAAATACCTGATCGACTTCACCAATGAGCTGACCGCTAAGGTCCGCGCGATCCGTGGCCCGCAGGTGCTGACCGCACGCAACATCTTCGCCGAGCCGGTACTCAATCCTGAGAGCGAAGCCTGGTTTGCGCAGAACCTCGACGACTTCCTCGTGACCTACGACTGGACGGCGCCGATGGCCATGCCGCTGATGGAAAAACAGACCCAGGCGCAATCCGGCCCGTGGCTTGAAGAGCTGGTGGCGAAGATCAAACAGCGCCCCGGTGCACTGGATCGCACGGTGTTCGAGCTGCAGGCCCGCGACTGGACGAAAAAGGATCAGGCCGACATCGACGGTGCGCAACTGGCGGACTGGATGGGCCGGCTCAAGCGTCAGGGGGCGACCAGTTTCGGTTACTACCCGGACAACTTCCTCGACAACCTGCCGGACCTGAAAACCGTAAGGCCTGCGCTCTCCAACAAATGGAACCCATGACATGCTGGATAGACTGTTAGCCCTGCTTGTTCTGGCGCTCGTCCTCGGCGTGCCGCTGGGGTTGATCTTCCTGGTCACCGGGCAGTTCCTGATGGACTTCGTGTTCTTCTACCCGTTGTTCATGTCCGGCCTGTGGATCGCCGGTGGCCTGTATTTCTGGCTGCACTGGGAGCGTCACTGGCCATGGCAGGACGACACGCTGCCGCCGCCACTGGAAGGCGAGCCACTGATCTCGATCCTGATCCCTTGCTACAACGAAGGCGAAAACGCCGCCGATACCATTCACGCGGCGCTGGCCCAGCATTACCCGAACATCGAAGTCATCGCGATCAACGACGGTTCCAAGGACAACACCGCCGAAGTGCTCGACCGGCTCGCCCAGGAAGACCCACGCCTGCGGGTGCTGCATCTGGCGGAAAACCAGGGCAAGGCCGTGGCCCTGCGCATGGGCGCCATTGCCGCGCGCAGCGAATATCTGGTGTGCATCGACGGTGACGCGCTGCTGGCACCGAACACGGCGGCCTATCTGGTGGCGCCGATGCTCGACAACGCGCGCCTCGGCGCAGTGACCGGCAACCCGCGTATCCGTACACGTTCGACATTGGTCGGGCGGGTGCAGGTCGGCGAGTTCTCGTCGATCATCGGTCTGATCAAGCGCACGCAACGGGTGTTCGGGCGGATCTTCACCGTGTCCGGGGTGATCGTCGCGTTCCGCCGTACCGCGTTGAACCGGGTCGGCTACTGGAGCCCGGACATGATCACCGAAGACATCGACATCAGCTGGAAGCTGCAACTCGATCACTGGAGCATCTTTTACGAGCCGCGCGCGCTGTGCTGGATCCTGATGCCGGAAACCCTGCGTGGTCTGTGGAAGCAGCGCCTGCGCTGGGCCCAGGGCGGTGCCGAGGTGCTGTTCAAGAACATTCGCGGCATCTGGCAGTACCGCCATCGTTACCTGTGGCCGCTGCTGTTCGAGTATTGCCTTTCGACTGGTTGGGCCTTCACCTTTCTGCTGTCGGTAATTTTCTGGGCCGTTGGCAAGTTCGTCGTCATGCCGGAGTCGATTGCCGTGCATCACCTGATGCCCCCGGCGTTCACTGGATTGCTGCTGGCCTTCGTCTGTCTGGTGCAGTTCGCCGTCAGCATCATTATCGACCGGCGCTATGAGCCGGGTCTGGGCCGAACCATGTTCTGGGTGGTCTGGTATCCGATCGCTTTCTGGCTGGTCAGTCTGCTCACCACCTTGGTCAGCTTCCCCAAGGTCTTGTTTGGCCAACATCAGAAGCGTGCGCGCTGGGTCAGTCCTGATCGGGGCATCAAACCGGTCGGCGACGACGAAGAGGAGGTCATCAAATGAAAATCATCCGGACCCGCCAGCGACCGTTCCTGGTCGTGATCGACGTGATTCTCACCGTGCTGGCCTGGGTCGGCCTGCTGTTCCTGCTGATACGCGGGCTGTGGCCGCTGATCGAAACCCACGCCGGTGGGCCACGCATCGACAACTCGGCATTCGAGGCCCTGGGTACGTTGCAGATCTACCTGTGGGTGGCGCTGGTCAACGCGGTGATCCTGATTGGTTGGGCGCGTTATCAACAGCGCAAAAGCCGAAGCTTCGCCCAGCGTCGATTACCGGCGCCGGTGGTCGATGATGAAGGGCTGAGCAAGAGCTTCCGCCTGTGCGATGAGCGCTTGCAGAAACTGCGCACGCCGGGGGTGATGACCATCCACAACGATCAGGAAGGTGACATCAGCCATGTGGTGCTGAACTTTCGGCCGCTGGAACCGGCGGAATTGCCGCCACCGCTGGCGCCGCTGGAGCATCCGCGGGTGATCTTTCTGCACGCCGAGGATGACGATAATCGCGACCCGGTAAATCGCCCCACCTGAAAGATGCCCCCCTGTAGGAGCTGCCGNAAAAGATCGCAGCCTTCGGCAGCTCCAACATTGTTCAGCATTCAGCATTCAGCATTCAGCATTCAGCATTCAGTAGCGAATCAGCTCCCAAGCTTCCTCCATCGCCAGTGGTTGTTTCATCCGCTCCGCGAGCATCGCCATGGCCCGCTCCTCCTCGCAGGCAACCGCGGCGACCACCACGCCGTTGTGGCCGAACAGGCCGATGAACGGCGGATGCTCGGGTTCGCCCTTGAACTCGATTTCATCCCACTGACTGGCGTGGCCCAGGTAGTCGTAGTTCCTGCCGAAGTGCCAGGTCCAGAAAAACGGCACATCCAGATAATGCTCATCGGCGCCCAACATGTTGGCGGCAGCGATGCGTGCGTGCTGCTGGGCCAGGCGCCAGTGCTCGATGCGTTGCGGCTGGCCGCTCAGGGGGAACGTGGCGATATCGCCAATTGCCCACAGCCCGTCGCAAACACGCAGGCCGGCGTCGACTCGCAGTGACTGGTCTTTCTCCCTCGGCAGCGACGCAAAAGCCTCGGTGGCCGGATGCACGCCGACCCCCGCCAGCACCAGATCCGCCGAGACGCGCAAACCGTTGTCCAGCAGCACCGCTTCGACTTTGCCGTCGCCAATGATTTCCCGGACTTCGTGATCGGTGATGAATTTCACCCCGTGTTGTTCATGCAGCGCACGGATCGCTTTACCCACGGTTGTGCCGAATTGCGCGGCAAACGGAATGGCGTGGCGGGCGCTGACCGTTACGTCGAGCCCGAGCTGGCGCAGGGCCGAGGCGCATTCCAGGGCGATAAAGCTGTCGCCGATGATCAGCGCCCGCTGTTCGGGTTTGGCCGTGCGCATGATCTGTTCAGCCTGGGCTTTCGAACGCAGGACGAACACCTGCGGCAGATCAGCGCCGGGCAGTTGCAGCGGATTGGGCTCGCCGCCGGTGGCGAGTACCGCGGCGTCGTAACCATGGGTCTGGCCATCCTTCAAATGCAGGGTTTTCGTTGTTGCGTCGAGGGCCGAAATTTCGCCTTGCCGGCGTTCGATGCGCTGCTCCTTATAAAAGCTTTCATCGCGCAGCGGCGGGGTTTCCTGCGCCGACATTTCGCCGGCGAGGACAAATTTGCTCAGCACCGTGCGGTCGTAACCGGCTTCCGCTTCGCGGTCGAGCATGATGATCCGGCCACCGAAACCTTTCTCCCGCAGTGCCGCCGCACATGCCGTGCCCGCTGCACCTGCGCCGACAATCACGAAGGTGCGCGAATCATCGGCCGGCGGCGTGTGCCCATCCGGTAGCGGTTGATCATCGACCCAGACCTCATCGCCACGTAACTCCAGCGGATAACGCTTGAGGCTGTCGAGGGCCGGCGGCTCGCACAGCGCACCGTCTTCGACACGAAACGCGGCTTTGTGCCACGGGCAGATCAGGCGTCCGTTGCACAACGCGCCGTCAGCCAATGGCGCGCCGGCGTGTGGGCATTCGCCCTGAAACGCGCGCAGTTGGCCGTTAGCGCGCAACAGGACAATCTTGCGCTCGCCGATTTCGACTTGCAGGCCACGGTCTTCGGGGACATCGGCGACACGGGCGACACGGTGCAGGCTCATTGTCGTGCTCCTGACAGGCATTTCTCTTACGAGTTTGCGCCGCAGTGCGAGGTTCAGCCAATTGCCACTGCCACGGCACGAACGGTACGGCTATAGTTTGCAGGCCGACGAAGGCCCAACTGCACAAGGTACTCCCGGAATGACCCGATTGACCTCTCTCAACCCTTGGCTGGCGGCCGTTGCCGTCGCCCTTTGCGTGCAGTTTCCGGCGCAGGCGGCCGAGCGCTTTACCCTCGATATCCCCGGTGTCTCGGACAATCGCCTGTTCACCTCGGCCGCCGCGAGCGATGCGGCCGGTTGCGGTGGCAAGAACCAGTCCCCGGCACTGGCCTGGAACGCCGGGCCTGCCGGCACCCAGAGCTACGCGATCGTCATGCACGACCCGGACGGCCAGAAAGGGGCTGGCGTCGATCACTGGATTCATTACGGCATCAAAGCCACCACCCGGCAGATCCCGGCCGGTGTCGGCGCCAAATCCAGTCTCGAAGGCGTAGGCGGCACCAACAGCAAAGGCACCACCCATTACATCGGGCCATGCCCACCGGTTGGCGACAGCGCACACCACTACATCATTCAGATCTACGCCCTGGATCTGGCTCCGGATGCCTTGCCCGCCGGCCTGACCCGCGCCGAGCTGATGGACAAGATCAAAGGCCACGTACTGCGTAACAGCAGCGTGGTGCGGCGTTATCACCGCTAAAAAATTTTTTTGGCGGGGTTTAACCCGATCTGAAGGGGCTGCCCGTCTCAGTGGATGAATGGATCACTTTCATCCCGAGGTCAGCCCCCATGTCCCGCTCCCTGCCTTTTCTGCGACCCGTTGCTGTCGGTATATTGTTGACCGTCGCCGGTTGCGGCGTGTCTTCCAATCCCGAATCGGCTGTTGTCCCGGCGCCGGCCCAGCCACAGGCGTCGATTCAGCATGAAGCGCTCAGCGTCGATGGCGCCATGGCCAAGCGCAGTGCGCGACCGGCGCCAATGGCGAGTTTCGCGGCGATGCCGGCCCCGGAAAGTTATCCACAAGGCTATCGCGACGAGCAGCGCGAGCAATATCAGGCGCTGGCCGATAATCCGATCCATAGCGTGGCCGAATCTCCGGTCTCGACCTTCAGCGCCGACGTCGATACCGGTGCCTACGCTAACGTCCGGCGTCTGCTCAATCAGGGACGCCTGCCTCCGGAAGGTGCGGTGCGGCTGGAAGAGATGGTCAATTACTTTCCCTACAACTATGCGCTGCCCAGCGATGGCTCGCCCTTCGGCGTGACTACCGAACTGGCCGCCACCCCGTGGAATCCGCACACGCGCCTGCTGCGCATCGGCATCAAGGCCTCCGACCGGGCCGTGGCGGAACTGGCCCCGGCCAATCTGGTGTTTCTGGTGGACGTGTCCGGTTCGATGGATCGCCGCGAAGGCCTGCCGCTGGTCAAAAGCACGCTGAAACTGTTGGTTGATCAGTTGCGCGAGCAGGATCGGGTGTCGCTGGTGGTGTATGCCGGCGAATCCCGGGTGGTGCTGGAGCCAACGTCTGGCCGGGAAAAAGCCAAAATTCGCACAGCCATCGAGCAATTGACCGCTGGCGGCTCAACTGCAGGTGCGTCGGGCATCGAACTGGCCTATCAAATGGCGCAGCAGGCATTTCTCCCCAAAGGCATCAACCGCATCCTGCTGGCCACTGATGGTGACTTCAACGTCGGCATCAGCGACTTCGACAGCCTCAAGCAAATGGCTGTGGATAAACGCAAAACCGGGATTTCCCTGACCACCCTGGGTTTCGGTGTGGATAACTACAATGAACACTTGATGGAACAGTTGGCCGACGCTGGCGACGGCAACTACGCCTATATCGATAACCTGCGCGAGGCGCGCAAGGTGTTGGTGGATCAGCTCGGTTCGACCCTTGCCGTGGTGGCGAAAAACGTCAAATTGCAGGTGGAGTTCAACCCGGCGCAGGTCAGTGAATATCGCCTGCTCGGCTACGAAAACCGTGCGCTAAAGCGTGAGGATTTCAGCAACGACAAGGTCGATGCCGGTGAAGTTGGCGCAGGACACACGGTGACCGCGCTGTATGAAATTGTTCCGGCAGGTGAGCAGGGCTGGCTGGAACCGCTGCGCTACGGTAAATCGCAAGCGGCGGTTTCGGCGAAAAACGGGGAATTGGCGATGCTGCGTGTCCGTTATCAACAGCCAGAAGGTGGGACAAGTCTGCTGATCGAGCGGCCGATTGCCAATCAGCTCGCACCGGCCAGTGAGGATCTGCGTTTCGCGGCGGCAGTGGCAGCGTTCTCCCAGCAGCTCAAGGACGCTCGCTACACCGGCGACTTCAGCCTGAAAGACACCGAGGCACTGGCCCGTGGCGCTCGCGGCGATGACCGTTTCGGTCTGCGCAACGAGTTCGTACAACTGGTGGAACTGGCGCAAAGCCTGCGCAGCTCAACCGCATCGAATGCGATGCCCACTGAGCGACGGATTGAATAGTGAGTCGTCTGAAAGGCTTCATCAGTCAGCTGTTTGCTTCACCAGACAGCCCGGCCGCCAGCAGCGATGAAACGCTGCTGGCGCGTTATCGCGAAGGCGACGGCGCGGCGTTCGAGATTTTGTACGGCCGTCATCGGCAAAGTCTGTATCGCTTTCTGCTCGGGTTGAGCGGCAAACCGGAACTGGCTGACGAGGTGTTTCAAGACACTTGGCTGAGCCTGATCCGCAGCACCAGTCAGCCACAAGGACGGGCGACGTTTCGTACGTGGCTGTTCCAGATTGCGCGCAATCGGCTGATTGATCACTGGCGTAAACACGGCGCATATCAGCCGCTGCACGACAGTTACGACGAACAGCTGCACGCGGTCGGTGACGAGACCCACGATCCCGAGCAACTGCTGAAGCTCAGCCGCGACAGCCAGCGCCTGGAAAGCGCCCTGCAAACCCTGCCCGCCGAGCAGCGCGAAGTGTTTCTGCTGCGCGCCCACGGTGACCTCGACCTGGCGCAAATCGCCAGCCTCACCGAAACATCGCTGGAAACCGTCAAGAGCCGCTTGCGCTACGCCCAGCAAAAACTGCGTCGGCTGCTGGCCGAGGAGGTACTGACATGACTGACGCCCGCCAGACACCCGAAGAGCAACTGCTCAAACATTATCGCGAGCAACACACCGGCGAGCCGTCAGAACAGCTCGATGCGCTGATTCTCGCCGCTGCGCGCCGCGCAGCTCCGGCGCCCAAGCCCAGCCTGTGGCAACGCTGGCTGCAGGCCTGCCAGAAACCGCGCTGGCAGGTCGCATTCGCCAGCCTGGTCGGTGTGGCACTGATGCTGTCGCTGGTGCAACGTGCGCCCGAGCCGCCAGCGCAATTCGACTTCACCCCGGCCGCCAAACCGGCTGCGCCAATGGCACGCAAGCAAGCAGCGGAAGCGCAGTCACTGGCCGCCCCGCCCGCTGCGGCCATGCCCGCACCGGCACCGATGATGGAAATGGCCGAGCCGATGCAAAGCGACGCGATCAGCGCCGACGAAGCCAGACTCAGCAAACGCGCCGCCGCCCCGGCCAACGGCCTGGATGAGCAACTGCGCGAAGTCCTGCGCCTGCGCGAGGCCGGCCAGTCGCAAGCCGCGGATGCGCTGTACAACAATCTGCACAAACGCTACCCCGAGGTGAACCTCGACCTGCGACTTGAGCGCATACGCCAGAACTGACCGCTTGTTCACCCAGCCATTTGGCATTGCCCGGCAAAAACGCGCACTATCGAGCCATGGCTGAAGCGCTGGAGAACAAAGTGGCAGCAAAAATCGACCGCATCGCCCAACTCCTCAACTGCCCGCAGAAGGGCGAGGAGATGCGGCGCGCGATTACCGAGGCGCGCAAGGAGTTCCTGCTGAACCAGTCGGAAGATGACGTCGTGGAAGAAGACGAGGTTTTTGAGGAGGCTGGGGAAGAGGAGGAAGATGACGATTACGATGAGTTTGACTGGACGACGGAGTGACCGTCGTTGCATCAAACACCGCGCCCACAAAAAAGCCCCGGACCATCACAGTCCGGGGCTTTTCGTTTCAATTCATGGCGCACCAGGCGGGATTCGAACCCACGACCCCTGCCTTCGGAGGGCAGTACTCTATCCAGCTGAGCTACTGGTGCAGCGGGCGACATCATACCTAGGTCGGCTCGGGGCGTCCATGCCGGGTTTTGGCGGGTTTTGTCAGTGCGCGTGTCGGTGGAAACGCTGCATTCCTTAAAGCTGTAACGTCCTGCAAAACCCTCGCTTGGCGCTTTTTCCCGGCTGATCTATGGTTTGGCTGCGGCCGGGGCTTTTTGCGCGTTGATCTGAAAAATCCAGCAAACGCAGGGTTTTTGTTCTTTTTTTCGAACGACCTATTGTCCTTTAACCCCTTTGCTCCTACGATCCGTTTGAGATTTCAAACGCTCTTTGACGGGGTGTGGAAGCGCAGGTGCGGTGAATAACGCACGATCACTGCGCCTCACCCGGTCGATGATTTCCCTGACGGCAGCCTTGCGAGGCGCCTTTCTACAATCATAATTTTGCTCCGCGCAGGCCGCGGTGCTGTTAAGGAAAGCCGACATGCAGCTTAAAGATACCCAGTTGTTCCGCCAGCAAGCCTTCATTGATGGCGCTTGGGTCGATGCGGACAACGGTCAGACGATCAAGGTCAACAACCCGGCCACCGGCGAAATTCTCGGCACCGTGCCGAAGATGGGCGCCGCCGAAACCCGCCGTGCCATCGAAGCCGCTGACAAAGCGCTGCCGGCCTGGCGTGCACTGACCGCCAAAGAGCGTGCCGGAAAGCTGCGTCGCTGGTTCGAACTGATGATCGAGAACCAGGACGACCTCGCGCGCCTGATGACTCTTGAGCAGGGCAAGCCGCTGGCCGAAGCCAAGGGCGAAATCGTTTACGCCGCGTCGTTCATCGAGTGGTTCGCCGAAGAAGCCAAGCGCATTTACGGTGATGTGATTCCGGGCCACCAGCCGGACAAGCGCCTGATCGTGATCAAGCAACCAATTGGCGTGACCGCCGCGATCACCCCGTGGAACTTCCCGGCGGCGATGATCACCCGTAAGGCCGGCCCTGCGCTGGCTGCTGGTTGCACCATGGTGCTCAAGCCGGCTTCGCAAACCCCATTCTCCGCCTTCGCCCTGGCTGAACTGGCGCAGCGCGCCGGCATCCCTAAAGGCGTGTTCAGCGTGGTCTCCGGCAGCGCTGGCGACATCGGCAGCGAGCTGACCAGCAACCCGATCGTGCGCAAGCTGTCCTTCACCGGCTCGACCGAAATCGGCCGTCAGCTGATGTCCGAATGCGCCAAGGACATCAAGAAAGTCTCGCTGGAACTGGGCGGCAACGCGCCGTTCATCGTGTTCGACGACGCGGACCTGGATAAGGCCGTCGAAGGCGCGATCATTTCCAAATACCGCAACAATGGCCAGACCTGCGTCTGCGCCAACCGTCTGTACATTCAGGATTCGGTCTACGACGCGTTCGCCGAGAAGCTGAAAGTGGCGGTGGCCAAGCTGAAGATCGGCAACGGTCTGGAAGAAGGCACCACCACTGGCCCGCTGATCGACGAAAAAGCCGTGGCCAAGGTGCAAGAGCACATCGCTGACGCCGTGGCCAAAGGCGCCACCGTGCTGGCCGGTGGCAAGCCGATGGAAGGCAACTTCTTCGAGCCGACCATCCTGACCAACGTGCCGAAAGACGCGGCTGTGGCCAAGGAAGAAACCTTCGGCCCGCTGGCGCCGCTGTTCCGCTTCAAAGACGAAGCCGAAGTGATCGCGATGTCCAACGACACCGAGTTCGGTCTGGCGTCGTACTTCTACGCTCGTGACCTCGGTCGTGTGTTCCGTGTGGCTGAAGCGCTGGAATATGGCATGGTCGGCGTCAACACCGGGTTGATCTCCAACGAAGTCGCGCCGTTCGGCGGCATCAAGGCGTCGGGCCTGGGCCGTGAAGGCTCCAAGTACGGCATCGAGGATTACCTGGAAATCAAATACCTCTGCCTGGGCATCTAAGCCGGGAAAGGGATCGCTGCAAACGCAAAGGGCACGAGAGCGCTGTCCCTTTGCGTCGTTTCAAACCGGAATTTTCTCTGCGGCCAGGAACGCCGTGGCAGTCGATCATCGCATGCTGCCACCGCCGATTCCTCCCGCTTTATCCTTGAACCACGCCGCCCGATGAGCGGTGAATGAGGACTGTAATGAGCAAGACTAACGCTGAACTGATGGCCCGTCGTACCGCAGCTGTTCCACGTGGTGTTGGCCAGATTCACCCGATCTTCGCCGAATCGGCGAAGAACGCTACCGTGACTGACGTTGAAGGTCGTGAGTTCATCGACTTCGCCGGCGGTATCGCGGTACTGAACACCGGCCACGTGCACCCGAAAATCATCGCCGCGGTGACCGAACAGCTGAACAAGCTGACCCACACCTGTTTCCAGGTGCTGGCCTACGAACCGTACGTAGAGCTGTGTGAAAAGATCAACGCCAAGGTGCCTGGTGATTTCGCCAAGAAAACCCTGCTGGTGACCACCGGTTCCGAAGCCGTGGAAAACGCCGTGAAGATCGCCCGTGCCGCCACTGGCCGTGCCGGCGTGATCGCCTTCACCGGTGCCTACCACGGTCGCACCATGATGACCCTGGGCCTGACCGGTAAGGTCGTGCCTTACTCGGCCGGCATGGGCCTGATGCCAGGCGGCATCTTCCGCGCGCTGTACCCGAACGAGCTGCACGGTGTGAGCATCGACGATTCGATCGCGTCCATCGAACGCATCTTCAAGAACGACGCCGAGCCGAAAGACATCGCCGCGATCATCATCGAGCCGGTGCAGGGTGAAGGTGGTTTCTACGTCGCGCCGAAAGAGTTCATGAAGCGTCTGCGCGCCCTGTGCGACCAGCACGGCATCCTGCTGATCGCTGACGAAGTGCAGACCGGCGCTGGCCGTACCGGCACCTTCTTCGCCATGGAACAGATGGGCGTTGCTGCCGACCTGACCACTTTCGCCAAATCCATCGCTGGCGGCTTCCCGCTGGCCGGTGTCTGCGGCAAGGCCGAATACATGGACGCCATCGCTCCAGGCGGCCTGGGCGGCACCTACGCCGGTAGCCCGATCGCTTGCGCTGCGGCCCTGGCCGTGATGGAAGTGTTCGAAGAAGAGCACCTGCTGGACCGTTGCAAGGCTGTCGGCGAGCGTCTGGTCACCGGCCTGAAGGCCATCCAGGCCAAATACCCGGCAGTGATCGGCGAAGTGCGTGCGCTGGGCGCGATGATCGCGATCGAGCTGTTCGAAAACGGCGACAGCCACAAGCCGAACGCTGCCGCAGTGGCATCGGTGGTGGCCAAGGCACGTGACAAGGGGCTGATCCTGCTGTCTTGCGGCACCTACGGCAACGTGCTGCGCGTTCTCGTACCGCTGACCTCGCCGGACGAGCAACTGGACAAAGGCCTGGCGATCATCGAAGAGTGCTTCTCGGAGCTGTAATGCCGGGCACTGTGTGATCGGATCGAGAAAAAACCCGCTTCGGCGGGTTTTTTTATGCCTCAGAAACCCTTTTGCGCTGTATCGAAGGGCCAGCATTGGCTAAGGTTCAGGCATTGCAAGGGAGAGCGCGCATGACCGCCGTTGATTTACCCGCCGTACCCCGAGTGCTGATTGCCGAGGCCGATCCGTGGTCTCGTGACCTGCTTAAACAAGTGTTGCTCAACGTGCGCTGTGATGCGCGGCTGGACTTGTGTGCCGATGGCCAGCAAGCCATGTCGTTACTCAGCGAAGTGCCTTATGACCTGGCCATCGTCGATTGGGAGTTGCCCGGTATCGATGGCTTGAGCGTGCTGCGCAGCGTGCGCCAGCGCAAACGCAATCCGCCGCTGCCGTTCATTCTGATGAGCAGTCGCAACGACAGCGCCAGTGTGCGCGAAGCCATCCCGTTGGCCCCGACGGCCTACCTGACCAAACCGCTGAACATGGAAAGCCTGACCGAGCGGCTGCAGGGTTTGCTGTTGAATGCGGGTGAAGAGGTGTTCTGCGAGGTGCCGACGCTGGCGCCGGGCATGACCTTGTCGGTGTTCCTCGAGCGGCGCCGCGAGCAGGCCGATGGCGCGCCGTTGATGACCGATGTGCAGGTGGCGGTCAAACGCAGCCTCAACCCCAATGGCCTCGACCTGAAACTGCTGGAAGAAGAGATCCGTACCGATCCGCAGATTACCGCCGTGCTGATCGCCGCCGCCAACAGCGCGGCGCAGCATCATGGCGCGGCGGTACAGACCCTGGGGCAGGCGCTGCATCGCCTCGGGACCGGGCAGAGCATGAACCTGATTCTCGGCCTGGCGCTCAAGCGCAGCGCCAAACTCAGTGACCCGTGCCTGGCGGATTACGCCGAGCGCTATTGGGGCTTGTCGCTGCACACCGCCGAATACGCCCGCACCCTGGCGCGCCTGCTCGACCTGGATCAGGAGCGCTGCTATTGCGCCGGCATGCTGCATCGCCTTGGCGATCTGGCGCTGTTGCGCTGTTTACAGGAGTGGAAGCAGGCTGGTGGTGAGCTGGATGAGTGGGAGGAAGTCGGTGACGCGCTGGCAGAATTCGGCGCGGCCTACGGTTCGGCGTTGCGCACGCGCTGGCGCCTGCCGCTGGAGCTGCGCGAGTTGATTGCGTCGGTCTACCAGCTCGGAGGCGGGGTGTATTCCCGTGAGGCGCTGGTGATGAACATGGCGGCGCAAATGGCCCGCCTGACCGAACATGAGGGCGTTGAGGAACTGGCAAAGAGTCGCACGGCGCGGCTGCTGAAGATCGGGCTGCCGGAATTGATGCGGATGCGTAAATAACCGGATTCACGAGCATCCCCCCTGTAGGAGCTGCGGCACGCTGCGATCTTTTGATCTTGTCTTTTAAAACAAAATCAAAAGATCGCAGCGTGCCGCAGCTCCTACAAGGGAAGGTGAATCGGAGGATGGATTTCAGCTTGAGATAATCCGGTTCTTGCCCTGACGCTTGGCCTCATACATCGCCGCATCCGCCCGGGCGAACAGGCTGTCGAGGCTTTCGTCTTCATCCCTGAGGCTGGTCAGTCCCTGGCTGACGGTGATGCCGAAGGTCTGGCCTTCGACATTGAAGACCATCCGCTGAATCTCCTGCTGCAGCCGCTCGGCCACTTGCATCGCCATGTCCGGTGCACAACCGGGGAACACCGCAGCGAACTCCTCGCCGCCAATCCGCCCGAACAGATCACCCCGACGTAACGAGGTACGCCCGCATTCGGCGATGCGTTGCAGCACGTTGTCGCCTTCCGGGTGGCCGTAGCTGTCGTTGATCTGCTTGAAGTCATCAATGTCCAGCAGCAGGAAGGCCAGTGGCGAACCGTGCAGGCGCGCGTCGTCGAACTCGCGGTTGGCGCATTCGAAGAAGTGGCGACGGTTGCTGCTTTGGGTCAGTACGTCGGTGGTGGCCAGCCGATGCAGTTCGGTTTCCATGCGTTTTTTGTCGGTGATGTCTTCGGCGATGCCGACGATGATCACCGGTTGCCCGGGCTCGTCCTGACGGTTGATGAAGCACTTGTCGCTGAGCCAGCGAACCTGGCCGTCGGCGGCGATGATCCGGTATTCGCGGTCTTCCACCGCGCCTTTGTGCAGCACTTCGGCCAGGCTGCGCTCGGCATAGTCGAGGTCGTCGGGGTAGATGCTGTCGCGCCATTGGTTGTAGTCAGCCAGCAACAGTCCTGCGGAACGACCGAAAATCCGCTCGTAGGCAGGGCTGACATAGAGCACCTGACGGGTTTCCCAATTGAACGCCCAGAGCACCGCGTTGACGCTCACCAGCAATGAACTGAACAGTTGTTCGCGCTCGCTCAGCCGGGCGACTTCGCCTTGGGCGTGCATCAGCGCCATCAGGGTTTGCGCGGCCTCGGGCCACTGCGCAAGGGATGAGTCTTGTTGATTGTTGTTGACCATCGGCACATTTCTCAAAGGGCGTGCCGCGATTTCGACAACGGCCACAGTACAGCCCGCCGGGATGGCGAAGTGTCTTTGAGATAGGGCTTTCGGTGCTAAGTTCCGCGCTTTTGTGGCGAGGAGGCTTGCTCCCGCCGGGCGGTAGAGATGACGCGTTTCAGCAATGAGAACGCGTCGTCAGATTTGCGCTGGCTCCGCTACCGATCGGGGATGAATCCCCTCACCACAGGGGATTCATTCACGGCGGTCAGGCTGTGGCGGGGCGCAGCGAGTAGGTTTTCAGCTGGTCGGCGAATTCACGCAGGGACTGGATGCCGCTGGCTTCGGCCTCGTGCACCCATTCCTTGATGGCGGCGAGCATGTCGTGGCCATTGGCGCTGGTCTTGACCCAGATCTGCTGCAGGGCCAGGCGTTTTTCGTAAATGACCTTCAGCGCCTGGCTGTGCTCGAGCATGTTCTGGATGCGCAAGTGATGACGGTCTTCCAGCAGGCTGGTTTCCCGCGACAGCAGGCGTTTGGCGCGATGGAATTGATGGCGTACCGAATGATCGACCTTGTCCAGCTCCTGCTTGACCAGTGGGCCGATCACCAATTTGCGGTATTGGGCCATGATCTGGAAGCGGTTGTTGAGGATCGCCATGGCGGTGTCCATGTCCAGATGGCCCTTGCCTTCGACGCGGTGGGCAATCGGCGCCACACGCTGGACCTTGGCCAGTCTGAAGAAGCTGAAGACTTTGATCCACGCCCAGCCGAGGTCGAATTCCCACTTCTTCACCGACAGCTTGGCCGAGTTGGGGTAGGTGTGATGGTTGTTGTGCAGCTCTTCACCACCGATCAGGATGCCCCACGGCACCAGATTGGTCGCCGCGTCGCGGCATTCGAAGTTGCGGTAGCCGATGGCATGGCCCAGGCCGTTGACCACGCCGGCGGCCCAGACCGGGATCCACATCATCTGGATCGCCCAGATGGTAATGCCGATGGTGCCGAACAGCAGCAGATCGAGGACGCCCATGATCGCCACACCCAGCAGCGGATAGCGGCTGTAGAGATTGCGCTCGATCCAGTCTTCCGGGCAGTTCTTGCCGTAGATGCGCAGGGTCTCCGGATTCTCGGCTTCGGCGCGATACAGCTCGGCGCCTTTGCGCAGCACGGTGGACAGACCCTTGATCACCGGGCTGTGCGGGTCATCTTCGGTTTCGCACTTGGCGTGGTGTTTGCGGTGGATGGCAGTCCACTCGCGGGTGTTCTGCGCCGTGGTCAGCCACAGCCAGAAGCGGAAAAAGTGTTTCAGGCCGGCATTCAGCTCAAGTGAGCGATGGGCCGAGTAACGGTGCAGATAGACCGTGACGGCGACAATTGTCACGTGGGTCATCAGCAGGGTGACCGCGACCAGAGACCAGGCCGACAAGCCAAGAAAACCTTCGTACCACATAGGCTATAGGGCCCTCGATAAAGATAAAAACAGCCGTTGCATTATCACCAAGCACACAGATAAAACCAGTCGCCCTTTCAGATAAGAGTCGCTGGATGTTTCTTGACCTATAATTCCAACCTTTTTTGTAGGGACATGGACAGCCGAATGCCTGCCACTTACCGCGATGCCCTGCGTGCAGCGCTGCTTTACCTGTTGCTTGCTGTTGTCTGGCTGCAGGGCACTGGTTACTTATTGAACAGTTTCTTTGATGAGTCTGTCGATCTGCAGCGATGGCAACTGATCAACGGTTACGTCTGGGCTGCCGTCAGCGCGGGCCTGATTTTCCTCGCGCGGGCCAGATTGTGCGAATTTCTCGGTATCGGTGCGCGGTTACGCGAGCGGCAGGCCGACCGTGAACGCCTGCGCCAGGCTGCTGCGGTATTCGACTGCACCCGCGAGGGCGTGCTGGTGACCAACCGCGAGGGCCTGATCGTGCACGTCAACCGTGCGTTCATGGAAATCACTGGCTATCAGTACGAGGAAGTTCTCGGCCATCAGCCGAGCCTGTTCAAGTCCGGTCACCATCCGCCGGGCTTCTATCAGGCGATGTTCGCCACGTTGGAGAGCGAGGGCGAATGGAGCGGGGAGATCTGGAACCGGCGCAAGAGCGGCGAGATTTACCCGCAGTGGCAGACCATTCGCGTGATTCACGATGATCAGGGCCACCTCAGCCACTACGTGGCGGTGTTTTCCGACATCAGTGCGATCAAGGATTCTGAACACGAACTCAAGCACCTCGCCCACCACGACCCGCTGACCGACCTGCCCAATCGCCTGTTGTTCAGCGACCGCGCCGAGCAGGCGCTGGCGTCGGCGCAGATCCACAAGCGCGGCTGCGCCTTGCTGATGATCGATCTGGACCACTTCAAGATGATCAACGACAGCCTCGGCCATAACGTCGGTGATCGCCTGCTCAAAGTCGTGGCGGCACGCCTGCAGGAACTGTTCGGCCCCGGGATTACCCTGGCGCGGCTAGGTGGTGACGAATTCGCGGTACTGGCGGAGAGTTGTCCGCAACTGGTTCAAGCCGCGGCGCTGGCCCAGCGCATTCTCGATGCGCTCAAGGAGCCGTTCGGCATCGACCGGCATGAGCTGTTCATCAACGCCAGCATCGGCATCAGCCTGTTCCCCAGCGACGCGTTGAGTGCCGATCAATTGTTGCGCAATGCCGACGCCGCACTGTTCAAGGCCAAGAGCAGCGGGCGCAACGGTTACGCGTTGTACACCGAAGAGCTGACCGCGCACGCGCAGCAACGGGTCGAGATCGCTTTCGAGCTGCGCCGTGCGCTGGAGCAACAGGAACTGCGGGTCTACTACCAGCCGGTTCACGATTTGCGCAGCAGTCGCCTGATTGGTGTCGAAGCGCTGGTGCGTTGGCAGCATCCGCAGCGCGGGCTGGTGTCGCCGGCGGAATTCATTCCGATTGCCGAGCGCACCGGGATGATTGCTGAAATCGACGCCTGGGTGATGCGCCAGGCGTGTTCGCAGATGTGCCAATGGCAGCAGGCCGGGGTCGTACTGTCGTTCGTCGCGGTGAACGTGTCGTCGCGCTTGTTTGCCCGGCGTGAGCTATATCAGCAGGTGGCGCAGGTGCTGCACGAGACCGGTCTGGATCCGGCCTTTCTGGAACTGGAAGTCACCGAGAGCGCGGTGATGGATGATCCGGAAGTGGCGCTGGAGCAGATGCATCATTTGCGTGAACTGGGGATTCGCCTGGCCATTGACGATTTCGGTACCGGCTACTCATCACTGTTGCGGCTCAAGCGCCTGCCGGTGCAGAAGCTCAAGATCGATCAGGGTTTTGTCGCCGGGTTGCCCTGGGACGAGGACGACGCCGCGATCGTCCGGGTGATCATCGCGCTGGCCCGGAGCATGGGCATGCAGGTGCACGCCGAGGGGATCGAGCAGGCCGAGCAGGCGGCGTTTCTGCTGGAGCAGGCCTGTGACCTGGGACAGGGCTACTGGTTTGGGCGGCCAGTGCCGGCGGGGGAGATTGATTGGGCCAAAGCCCCTGTTATCGGTTAACAGTCCTGCTCTGGCTGACACCAAACCTGTGGCGAGGGGATTTATCCCCGATGGGTCGCGCAGCGGCCCTGAAAAACAGGGGCTGCTACGCAGTCCATCGGGGATGAATCCCCTCGCCACAGGGTTTCATACAGGCTTCAAACTAAGTGAACACCGCGCAAACCCTTGGCCCGTCAGATAATGTTTTCTAGTTATATAAACATTCTTAAATAGTCTTTTTAAGAATATCTGCGCCTCTCTTATATTGCTCCCACGCCGAACGCAGTGCCGCCCACTGCCAGGCATATCCCATTCAAAGGAGCAGCACCATGAGCGCATCCCTTCGCAGCGTTGACGGTCAGGACGAAAGCACCATCTTGCGGGAAATCCAGAGCGCCCTGCGCGATCTGCGTTTCGGCGCGGTGGAGATCACTGTGCACAACGCCCAGGTCGTGCAGATCGAACGCAAAGAGAAATTCCGTCTGCAGCAGCCGGGTAACAAACCGAGCTGATATGAAGATCAAAAGATCGCAGCCTGCGGCATGCTCCTACAGGGGGCTGTGTGTAGGAGCTGCCGCAGGCTGCGATCTTTGAACCGGCACCCCGATTTCCGAAATACATAAGAAAAAGCCACCACCAAGAATTCCAGGAGCTTTCACCATGTCGTCGATTCGCCGTTACGCTTTGGCCGCCCTGGCCAGCGCCGTGTTTGCCGGTTCTGCAGTTGCCAAGGATTACGAATTGCTCAATGTGTCGTACGACCCGACGCGCGAGCTGTACCAGGACTACAACGCCGAATTCATCAAGTTCTGGCAGAAAGATCACGCCGGCGACACCGTGAAAATCCAGCAATCCCATGGCGGATCTGGCAAGCAGGGCCGTGCGGTGATCGACGGTTTGCGCGCCGACGTGGTGACCCTGGCACTGGCCGGCGACATCGACGAAATCGCCAAGCTCGGCAAGACCCTGCCGGCCGACTGGCAGAAGCGCCTGCCCGAGGCGAGCACTCCATATACCTCGACCATCGTGTTCCTGGTGCGCAAGGGCAACCCGAAAGGCATCAAGGACTGGGGCGATCTGGTCAAGAATGACGTTTCGGTGATCACCCCGAACCCGAAAACCTCCGGCGGTGCGCGCTGGAACTTCCTCGCCGCGTGGGCCTACGGCCTGAAAGCCAACGGCGGCAGCGAAGAAAAAGCCAAAGAGTATGTGCAGACCCTGTTCAAGCACGTTCCGGTACTGGACACCGGCGCTCGTGGCTCGACCATCACCTTCGTCAACAACGGTCAGGGTGACGTGTTGCTGGCCTGGGAAAACGAAGCGTTCCTGGCGTTGAAAGAAGACGGCGGCGCTGACAAGTTCGACATCGTCGTGCCGTCGCTGTCGATTCTGGCCGAGCCACCGGTGGCGGTGGTCGACAAGAACGCCGAGAAAAAGGGCAACGAACAGATTGCCGAAGCTTACTTGAAGCACCTGTACAGCCCGGCCGGTCAGGAGATCGCCGCGAAGAACTTCTACCGTCCACGCGACAAGGACGTGGCGGCGAAGTACGCCCAGCAGTTCCCGAAACTGGAACTGGTGACCATCGACAAGGACTTCGGCGGCTGGAAATCCGCACAACCGAAGTTCTTCAACGACGGTGGCGTGTTCGACCAGATCTATCAGGCGCAGTAATCTGACCCACAATGAGCCTGAAGTTCAGGCACTTGAGATGTGGGAGTGAGCCTTTGTGGTGAGGGGATTCATCCCCGATGGGTTGCGCAGCAGCCCCAATGCCGACCTTTGCGGTGAATCAAATCTACCGCGAACTCTGGTTTTGCGACTGCTTCGCAGTCGGTCGGGGATAAATCCCCTCACCACAGGGCTCGCTCCCACATTGATGCGTTTTTAACCAAGGACTTTTATGTCGCGTCGTATCTCCCCCGTCATACCCGGCTTCGGGCTGACGCTGGGTTACACCTTGGTGTACCTCAGCCTGATTGTGCTTATCCCGCTGGCGGCGATGTTCGTCCACGCCGCCCAACTCACCTGGGATCAGTTCTGGACGATCATCTCCGCACCGCGCGTGCTGGCTGCTCTGAAGCTGAGCTTCGGCACCGCGCTGTGTGCCGCGATCATCAACGGCATCATCGGCACGCTGCTGGCCTGGGTGCTGGTGCGCTACACCTTCCCGGGGCGCAAGGTCATCGACGCGATGATCGACCTGCCGTTCGCCCTGCCGACGGCGGTGGCCGGTATCGCCCTGACCGCGCTGTACACCCCGACCGGTCTGGTCGGACAGTTCGCCGCCGACCTCGGTTTCAAGATCGCCTACACCCCGTTGGGCATTACCCTGGCGCTGACTTTCGTCACGCTGCCGTTCGTGGTGCGCACGGTGCAACCGGTGCTGGCTGACATTCCCCGTGAAGTCGAAGAAGCCGCCGCCTGCCTTGGCGCGAAACCGTTGCAGGTGTTCCGCCATATCCTCCTGCCAGCGCTGTTGCCAGCGTGGCTGACCGGATTTGCCCTGGCCTTTGCCCGGGGTGTCGGCGAGTACGGTTCGGTGATTTTCATCGCCGGCAACATGCCGATGAAAACCGAAATCCTGCCGCTGCTGATCATGGTCAAACTCGACCAGTACGATTACACCGGTGCCACGTCCATCGGCGTGCTGATGCTGGTGGTTTCCTTCGTCCTGTTGCTGCTGATCAACCTGTTGCAGCGGCGCATCGAAACCCCATAAGGAGGCGCGAACCATGTCCCAATCGTCTATTGCGGCCGCGTCCTCGGCCAACGCTGCGCGGCGTGGCAGTGCCACTTCGCGCAGAATCCTGATCGGCCTTGGCTGGCTGATCTTTTTCCTGTTTCTGGTATTGCCGCTGTTCATCGTGGTGTCGCAGGGTTTGAAGAACGGCCTCGGCGCATTCTTCACCGCGATCTTTGAACCGGACGCCTTGTCGGCGCTGAAACTCACGGTGATCGCGGTGCTGATTTCGGTGCCGCTGAACCTGGTGTTCGGCGTCAGCGCCGCGTGGTGCGTGAGCAAATATTCGTTCCGTGGCAAGAGCATGCTGGTGACGCTGATCGACCTGCCGTTCTCGGTGTCGCCGGTGATCGCAGGTCTGGTCTACGTGCTGATGTTCGGTGCGCAGGGCCTGTTCGGGCCGTGGCTGCAGGATCACGACATCCAGATCGTCTTCGCCCTGCCGGGCATTGTGCTGGCGACGATTTTCGTCACCGTGCCGTTCGTGGCTCGTGAGCTGATCCCGCTGATGCAGGAACAGGGCACGCAGGAAGAGGAGGCCGCGCGCCTGCTTGGCGCCAACGGCTGGCAGATGTTCTGGCACGTCACCGTCCCCAACATCAAATGGGGCCTGATCTATGGCGTGGTGCTGTGTACTGCGCGCGCCATGGGTGAGTTCGGTGCGGTGTCGGTGGTTTCCGGGCACATTCGCGGGGTGACCAACACCTTGCCGCTGCACGTCGAGATCCTCTACAACGAATACAACCACGTGGCCGCGTTCGCCGTGGCGAGCCTGTTGCTGATCCTGGCGCTCTTCATCCTGCTGCTCAAGCAGTGGAGCGAAAACCGTATCAACCGCCTGCGCGCCAGCGCCGCGGAGGAATAATTCATGTCGATCGAAGTGCGTAACGTCAGCAAGAATTTCAATGCGTTCAAGGCGCTGGACAACATCAGCCTGGACATTCAGAGCGGTGAACTGGTGGCGCTGCTCGGCCCGTCCGGCTGCGGCAAGACCACGCTGCTGCGGATCATCGCCGGCCTGGAAACCCCGGATCAGGGCAACATCGTCTTTCACGGCGAAGACGTCTCCGGCCACGACGTGCGTGATCGCAACGTCGGTTTCGTGTTCCAGCACTACGCGCTGTTCCGGCACATGACGGTATTCGACAACGTCGCGTTCGGCCTGCGCATGAAACCGAAAAACCAGCGCCCGAGCGAAAGCCAGATCGCGACCAAGGTCCACGAACTGCTGAACATGGTGCAACTGGACTGGTTGGCCGATCGCTACCCGGAGCAACTGTCCGGCGGCCAGCGTCAGCGTATCGCTTTGGCGCGCGCGTTGGCGGTGGAACCGAAAGTGCTGCTGCTCGACGAGCCGTTCGGCGCCCTCGACGCCAAGGTGCGCAAAGAGCTGCGCCGCTGGCTGGCGCGCCTGCACGAAGACATCAACCTGACCTCGGTATTCGTGACCCACGACCAGGAAGAAGCGATGGAAGTCGCCGACCGCATCGTGGTGATGAACAAGGGCGTGATCGAGCAGATCGGCTCACCGGGCGACGTCTACGAAAACCCGGCCAGCGACTTCGTTTATCACTTCCTCGGCGACTCCAACCGCTTGCTGCTCAGCGACGACAACCATGTGCTGTTCCGTCCGCACGAAGTGTCGTTGTCCAAACATGAGCTGGAAGATCACCACGCCGCTGAAGTGCGTGATATTCGCCCATTGGGCGCGACCACGCGGGTGACGTTGAAGGTAGAAGGGCAGACGGATCTGATCGAGGCGGAAGTGGTGAAGGACCACGACAGCCTGATCGGACTGGCCAAGGGTGAAACCCTGTTCTTCAAGCCGAAGGTCTGGCAGAAAGTCGCCAGCCTCTAAAGTCAAAAGATCGCAGCCTTCGGCAGCTCCTACAGGGACATGCATTCCAATGTAGGAGCTGCCGCAGGCTGCGATCTTTCAAGCGGCCTAAGCCGCCGCTTTGCGATTCGGATTGACCCGCACCACCCCCGCCCGCGCCTCGATCTGCGCTTTCAACTCATGGCGCATTCCCAGCAGGAACGCCACTTCGGCCACGACAAACAGCGGCCCGACAATCAACCCGCTGACATCATCGACAAACGCCGGTTTGCGCCCCTCGTAGTGGTGCCCGACAAACTGGATCACCCAGCCAATCACAAACATCGCCAGCCCGCTGCTGAGCCAGACCATCGTGCTCTGCTGCGCCAATGCATGTCCGGCCCAGACCGACAGGCCCATCAGCACCGTCATCAACACGCCGAGTTTCACTTCCAGGCACAGATAAAACCATGCCGAGGCCAGCGCCAAGAGCACCGCCGGAGAGATCCACAAGCCGCCCAGTGACCACGCTGGTCGCGACAATAAAACGGCCACCGCCACCACGATCAGCGGAATGCCGATAAAGTGGCTGGCGATGTTGCGCGGGTCGCGGTGGTAGGCGGCGTATTGACTGAGATGGTCGACGAGGCTTTTCATTGTTGTTCCTCCTGTAGGGTGCGTGCAGCATGCCTCGGGTTCGGCGTTCGCTCTGTCAGGCAGGCGACAATTGGGAGTGATCATGGATAAGCGTTCACGGCTGCTGACCGGGCAATGGTTCAGTCATCTGCCGGCATCCTTTCAGGATAGTCTGCTGGCGGCGGCTCGGGAGCGGCGGCTGACGGCGGGGCAGCGCTTGTTCCAGCGCGGTGATCCGCCCTGCGGCTTGTACGCGGTGCTCGACGGCGCGATCCGTATCGGCGCGGTGAGCGAGCAGGGCAAGGAGGCGTTGCTGAGCCTGGTGGAGGCGCCGCACTGGTTCGGCGAAATCTGCCTGTTCGACGGTCAGCCACGCACTCACGATGCGTATGCAGTCGGGCCGTGCACGCTGCTGAATATCCCGCAGGCCACGCTGCTGAAAATCCTCGATGAACACCCGGTGTACTGGCGCCATCTGGCATTGCTGATGAGCCACAAACTGCGCCTGACCTTCATCAATCTCGAACAGTTGAGCCTGCTGCCGGCCCCGGCTCGCCTGGCGCATCGCTTGCTGATGATCGCCGAGGGCTACGGTGAAATCGATGCGCCACGCCGGGTCCTGCAACTGCCGCAGGAGCAGCTGGCGTCGATGCTGTCGCTGTCACGCCAGACCACCAACCAGATCCTCAAGGATTTGCAGGGGCAGGGGATTATCGGGTTGGGGTATGGCGAGATCGAGATTCTCGATGCCAAGCGATTGCGGGCTCTCGCCACGATCTGAAAACTCACACCATTCCACTGTGGGAGCTGGCTTGCCAGCGATTGCGGTGTATCAGTCGACATGCATGCTTGCTGAACTGATGCCATCGCTGGCAAGCCAGCTCCCACAGGGTTCTCAACTATCCATGATCTTTGAGGCAAACCACAGAACCTGCAGGAGTGTGGCTTACGAGCCGCGATAGGTCGAGAAACCGTAAGGGCTGAGCAGCAGCGGGATGTGGTAGTGCTGGTCAGTCTGCTTCACCTGGAAAATCACCGGGATCTCCGGGAAAAACGTCTCGCGCTTGTTCTTCTCGAAATACTCGCCGGTCTTGAATACCACTCGGTATTCGCCCGCCTCGAAAGGCTGTTTGGCCGGGAACAGTTCGGCGATGCGCCCCTGTTCGTTGGTGGTGCCCTGAGCCAGTGGCTGCCAGTTCTGGCCAACGTGTTTTTCCAGCGTCACATTGACGCCCGGCGAGGGCAGACCGTTTTCCAGGTTGAGCACGTGCACGCTCAGTGGATTGCCGGCGGCCAGCGCCAGGCTGGAGAAGGCACTCAGGCCGAGTGCGGCGAAGGTCATGCGCAGGGTGGTCATGGTCAGTCTCCTTATTGGGAACGGGTAAGGGTCAGGCCGGCCTTTTCGGCGGCCTTGATGGCACAGTTTTCGTCCTGCTCGCCGCCGCCGGAACCGGCCACGCCCATGGCGCCGACCAACTCATTGCCGGCGAACAACGGAATCCCGCCGCCGAGCAATAACAGCTCGTCGAGGGTGTTGAGATTGGCGGTTTCCGGGTTGCTGCGGGCGCGCTCGGCGAACAGCCGGGTCGGGGTTTTCGTCGACAGCGCGGTATAAGCCTTGCGCTGGCTGGCCGCGGTGTTGTGCGGACCGATGCCGTCGCCGCGCAGGGTCACCAGCACGTTGCCGCCACGGTCGAGCACCGATACCGTCGCGGTGCAATGGCTCAGTGCTGTGTCGGCCAGCAGGCGTGCGGTGTTCAGGTCGAGGTCAGCGTGGCGCGGCAGTTCAGGGGCGGCGAAAACGCTGGCGCTGAGGCCGAGGACGAGGCTGGCTGCAAGGTATTTGACGGTCATGGACAGGCTCCGAAAGCGAAGGACATCACCTTAGCCGCCGCTCTTCGTCAGAACTCCGTCAGTCGGATTACAAGTTTGTAATGGGCAACGCCGTCGAAGGCGCCTAGCCTGTGTGCCTGATCAATCGAGGTGTGCCATGCGTTTGCTGGTTGTAGAAGATGAAGCCAAGACTGCGAATTTCCTGGCCAAGGGCCTGGGCGAATCGGGGTTTGCCGTGGACGTAGCGCTCAATGGCCTTGATGGACGCTATTTCATTGAGCAGCAGGCATACGACCTGATCATCCTCGATGTGATGCTGCCGGGCCTCAATGGCTGGCAACTGCTGCAACTGATCCGCCAGCGCGGCGCCACCCCAGTGTTGTTCCTGACCGCCAAGGATGCCATCGAAGACCGCGTACGCGGCCTCGAACTCGGCGCCGACGACTATCTGCTCAAACCCTTCGCCTTCGCCGAATTGCTCGCGCGGGTGCGTACGCTGCTGCGGCGCGGGCCATTGCGCGAGGCCGAGTCCTACAGCATCGCCGATCTGGAAATCGACGTGCTGCGGCGTCGAGTCAGTCGCGGCGGCCAGCGCATTGCCCTGACCAACAAGGAATTCGCCCTGCTGCAACTGCTCGCCAGCCGTCAGGGCGAAGTGTTGTCACGCACGCTGATCGCCTCGCAGGTGTGGAACCTCAATTTCGACAGCGACACCAACATGGTCGAAGTCGCGGTGCGCCGCCTGCGGGCGAAAGTCGATGACCCGTACATGCCGAAACTGATCCACACCGTGCGTGGCGTCGGCTATCAGCTGGAGGCGCCCGACGATGCGGTCTAGGTCGATCGCCTGGCGTCTGGCGCTGGCGTTCGCCGTGGTCTGCGCGTTGGTGTTGAGTGCGATTGGCGTGTTTCTCTACCGCTCGCTCGCCTCGGAGATCGCCTATCGGGATGATCTGGCGTTGCTTGGCCGCCTGGAGCAAGTGCGCGCCTTACTTGCCGACAGCGACAGCCTTGGCGCCTTGCAGGCGCGGCCACGGTTGTACCAGAACATGCTCGGTAATCTCGACAGCCTGTTGCTGGTGCGGCGTGCCGATGGCTCGAACGTGATCGCGATCAACCCTCGTCAGCGCGAGCTGCCGACGTTAAGCGCAATCGCGCGCGAGCAAACACCGCAGCGTCGCGATGTGCTGACCTGGCAGGCGCCGGACGGCGCCGAGCTGGCGCTGTTGTCCGGTGAAGCCCAAGGGCCGAACGGCGAGCCGCTGACGGTGATCGCCGGCAAGGTGCTCACTGAACGGGAACAGATGCTCGCCAGTTATCGCTTGCGCCTGTACCTGGCCGTCGGGCTCGGTGCGTTGCTGGCGTTCGCGCTGGGGCTGGTGCTGCTGCGCCGTGGCCTGCAACCGTTGCGCCAGTTAAGCGCGGCGGTGCGCGGCATCGATCTGCGCAGCCTCGATCAGCGTCTGCCCGCCAGCGGCACTCCCGCCGAACTGCTCGAACCGGTACAGGCGCTCAATGGCATGCTCGCGCGGCTGGACGACAGCGTGCAGCGGCTGTCGCAGTTTTCTGCCGATCTGGCCCACGAGATCCGCACCCCGCTGCACACCTTGCTCGCCAGCAACGGCCAGGCGCTGAACCACCCGCGCAGCACGGCGGAGTATCAGGAGCTGCTGGCGTCGAACATGGAAGAGTTCGAACGCCTCAAACGCATGGCCGAGAACCTGATGTTCCTCGCCCGCGCCGAACAGGCGGAGCGTGCGCTCGACTTGCAAACACTGGATCTGCACAGCCTCGGCAGCGAGCTGTGCGATTACTTCGAAGCCCTGGCCGATGATCGCCAGTTGCGCCTGGAAAACCAGCTGCACGGCGAACTGTTGGCCGACCAGCAACTGCTGCAACGCGCCCTGGGTAATCTGCTGGCCAACGCGGTGCGTCACGCTGATGAAGGCACACTGATCAGCCTGCGCCGCCGTGATGAGGCGGGTGTGTGTTGGTTGCAGGTACACAACCACGGCCCGGTGATTGCGCCAGAACATCTGGGCAAACTGTTCGACCGCTTCTATCGCGTCGACCCTTCACGGGCGCAGCCTGGAGATTCGGGTGGGCTGGGGCTGGCGATTGTGCAGTCGATCATGCAGTTGCATGGCGGGCGGGTGCGGGTGAGCAGTGATGCGAGTGGCACAGTGTTCGAGTTGGGGGTTGTCCTGACCCAATGATGCGCCGTGCAAGTACTCTGAAACTCAGCTAAAGTCTGGCGATTAGTGCATCGCATTTGATGCAATTTGTATATTTATCTATAAATGCATCGTAAATAGTGCAGGTTTGCGCAATGGAACAGATCGGCGAACTGATTAGAAACTTGCGCAAGGCGCGCAAACTCTCCCAGCAGGCACTGGCTCAACAATATGGCATGAGCCGCGCCACTATCTCAGGGATCGAAAACAATACGGTGTCCGAAATCGGACTGCGCAAGGTTGAGGCAATTCTTAATGGCTTCGGTTACGAGCTGGTTGCCATTCCCCGCCAGTCCAATCGCCCAACTCTCGACACTCTGCAAAAAGTGAATTTCCATGACTGAAACGCCGGACAGGTTGCAAATCCGTGTTGGTGAACAGGTGGTTGGGACGCTGGGGCGCGGGCAAATTCGCGACGACAGCGTGTTCAGTTACCGCGAAGACGCTAGCGCGGACAATGCGGTATCGCTGACGATGCCCACTCGCCTGGACAGCTATGGCTGGAAACACGGCATTCACCCCGTCTTCGAGATGAACTTGCCCGAAGGCGCGCTGCGTGAGGAATTGATGCGGCGCTTCAGTAAAGCAGTGCGTGGCTTCGATGATTTTGCTTTGTTGGCTATTGTCGGCCCCCATCAGCTCGGCCGTCTGGCAATTGCCAGCGCACCGGCGACTGATCAGCCTCCGGCAACATCCCTCAGCGATCTGCTGGTACACGATGGCGCTCAGGGGCTGTTCGAAGATCTCTTACAGACCTACGGTCAGTATTCCGGAGTGTCAGGCGTGCAGCCCAAAGTGCTGGTGCGTGACAGCGCCGCCGCTATCGATCGCCTGACTCATCGGGGGGCGACTCATCTGGTCAAGGCCTTTCGCGCCGAAGAGTATCCGCAGCTGGCAACCAATGAATATTTCTGTATGCGGGCGGCGCGGCACTGCGGTCTCGAAGTGCCAAAATTCGAGCTCAGCGAGCGCGGCAAATTTCTGGTGATCGAGCGTTTTGACCTGAGCGATTCGGGGTACCTCGGGTTCGAAGATTTCTGTGTACTGAACGGGTGGTCGTCGAAAGCCAAATATGACGGTTCCTATGAAGGTGCTGCGCGGCAGATCAAGGCATTCGTTTCGCCGCAGTTGCTGAGCTCTGCGCTGGAGGCGTTTTTCAAGATTGTCGCGTTGTCTGCGGGGCTGAAAAACGGTGATGCGCATCTGAAGAATTTCGGCGTGCTTTACGAAGATTGTGCAGAGCAGTCATCCGTCAGGCTCGCGCCGGCTTACGACATCATCACGACTTCGGTTTATATCCGGAGCGACAGCATGGCGCTGCTGCTAGGCGGCTCGAAAGCCTGGCCCAAGTACAAGATGTTGGTGCGGTTCGGTCGTACGGCTTGCAACCTGACAGAGGCGCGTTGCAGCGAATTACTGCAACAAGTGGCTCATGGCCTGCAGATGGCGATGGAGGAAATGGTCGAATACAGTCGCAAGCATCCCGAGTTTGCCGAAGTGGGCGAGGCGATGATCGAACAGTGGACATCCGGCCTGCAACGCAGCTTGATCAAGGGCTGATGTTCAGCGCAACTGATCGCGAAACTGCCCCGGCGTCATTCCCGTCCAGCGTTTGAACGCGCGGCTGAAGCTGCTGGTGTCGGCAAACCCCAGCAGGTAACTGACTTCACTCAACGAACATTGCGGATCGCGCAGGTGCAGCAGCGCAAGGTTTTCGCGGCTCTCGTTGAGCAGCGTGTCGAAGCGACAGCCCTCGTCCGCCAGATGCCGTTGCAGGCTGCGCAGGCTCAGGTGCAAGGCCTGGGCGATGCGTTCGGCGCTGGGTTCGCCTTCGGGCAGTTGCTCTTCGATGGCGTCGCGCACCTTGCGCTCCCAGGTCAGCGGTTGGAGCTGGGCCAGGGTGCGCTTGAGCACCGCTTCGTTGTGTTCGGCGAGTTCCGGGTTGGCGTCATCGAGGTGGCTGTCGAAGTCGGTAAGGGAGAACTCCAGGCGATCTTCGGCGCAGGAGAAATGCACCGGGGCGCGGAACACTTTGTGCCACTGATGTGCATCGGACGGTTCCGGGCGGCGCAGGTAGACCGCCAGCGGCGCGTAATCGCGACCGAGGCGATTGCGGCAGGTGCGCACGTAGATCGCGGCAAACGCATCGATGGCTTCGAAGGCCGGCGCCGGATTGCCTGACGGAATTTTCAGACGAAACAGATAACGGTCGTCGCTGCGGCTCAGCTCCAGTTCCAGCGCATCGCTGACCACCGGGTGATAACGCACGATGCGCTCGAACACCTCACGCAGGCTGCCGCTGGCCACCAGCGCATAACCGAGCGCATGGAACGTGGTCGGGCTGACGAACCGCGACACTCGCAGACCGATCGCCGGATCCCCGCTGAACTGCACCGCCAGTTGCCACAGGCGCGTGGTGCCGGACAACGGATAGCGCGCGTTCGGGTCGTCCATCAACTGCGGATCGAGCCCGGCCTGTTGGCACAGGCCGAGACTGTCCAGCCCCAGCGCATCGAGTTGCTTGCGCAAGGCACGGGTCCAGCTGGCGAGCGAGGTCGGTTCCTTCATGCTGATTGGCGCTTCCGGTCAACAGGTTGGCGTTCACGGCTACCATCAATAAAGCGTTCGCAGGGCAGGATGCGAACATCAATAAACAGAGGATGGAAGCATGGACCGTACTTCTGCAAGTCCCCAGCGACACAATGCTGCCCAGCGATCAGCGCATATTCGCGAAGTGGTGCTGGCCAAAGGCGTCGAACTGCGTGAGCGCTACCCGATCCTGCAGCATCAGGATGCCCTTGGTGCGGGGATTCTGGCTTTTGCCCTGGCCGGGATGATTGGTTCGGCGACGCTGTACATCACTGGCCATATGGCGTGGTGGGTGTGCCTGTTGCTCAACGCGTTTTTCGCCTCCCTGACCCACGAGCTGGAACACGACCTGATCCACAGCATGTATTTCCGCAAACAACGCGTGCCGCACAACCTGATGATGGGCCTGGTGTGGCTGGCGCGGCCGAGCACGATCAATCCGTGGATCCGCCGCCATCTGCACCTCAATCACCACAAGGTTTCCGGTACCGAAACCGATATGGAAGAGCGTGCAATCACCAACGGCGAACCATGGGGTTTTGCGCGGCTGCTGATGGTCGGCGACAACGTTATGTCGGCGTTCATCCGCATGCTGCGGGCCAGGACTTGGGCACACAAAATCAACATCATCAAACGTACATTGAAGGTTTACGCGCCGCTGGCGCTGGTGCATTGGGGCGCGTGGTACGTGTTTCTCGGCTTCCACGCGGCAAATGGCGTGGCTTACCTCATGGGTTCGCCGATTGAATGGTCGGCAACCACGTTGTCAGTGATGCAGGTGATCGACATCGCGGCAGTGGTGATCATCGGCCCGAACGTGCTGCGCACCTTTTGCCTGCACTTCATCAGCTCGAACATGCATTACTACGGCGACATCGAGGCGGGCAACGTGCTGCAGCAATGCCAGGTGTTGAACCCGTGGTGGTTGTGGCCGCTGCAGGCGTTCTGCTTCAACTTTGGCAGCAGCCATGGGATTCATCATTTTGTGGTGAAGGAACCGTTTTACATCCGGCAGATGACCGTGCCGGTGGCGCATAAGGTGATGCGTGAGATGGGGGTGCGATTCAATGATTTCGGCACGTTTGGTCGGGCGAACCGGTTTGTTCGCAGGGATGAGGTGATGCAGGAAGAGGTGCGTGCTGCCCGGGCTTGATGGGTGAGTGTGAAGGCCTATTCGCGAGCAGGCTCGCTCCCACACTGGATCGTATTCGCAAATCCAGATTGTGGGAGCGAGCCTGCTCGCGAAAGCGATCTATCAGTCAACATCAGTCCGGCTGAAACGGCGAAGTACTGAGAATCACCCCAGTCTCCTCCACATATTTCTGCCAATGCCCGATCAGGGTGCTGAGCTTGTCCGGCTGACTCGACGCCAGATCATGAATCTCCCCCGGATCACTGCTCAAGTCATACAGCTGCCAGGTCGCCGGCCCCACCGGCCCGGGGATCCACACCGCCTTCCACGACCCTTGGCGAATCGCCCGGCGGCCAAACAATTCCCAGCCGGTGACGGTGTGCTCGTCATGCACCTGCGCCGTCTCGCCAGACAAAAAGCCCAGCCATGATTTGCCGCGCAGCGGCGCCACCGGTTTGCCGTGCCATTGTTTGCCCGGATGGCGCACGCCGGCCAGATCGAGAATCGTCGGGGTGATGTCCATCACCGTGCCATAGCCGTGGCTGATCTGCCCTTTGATCGGCAGTTGCGGATAGTGCAGCAGCGCCGGTACGCGAATCCCGCCTTCGGTGGTGAACGCCTTGAACAGCCGTGACGGCGCCGTCGCCACCTGCGCCCAGCTCGGCCCGTACCAGACGTAGGAATTGGCGCGGCCGATGTTGTCGAGGCTGTTGTCGTAATGCTGATTGAGGTAAGTCAGCAGTTCCGGGCCGAACTTGGGGAACGCCTCCAGCAGTGCGCCCTCGGCACCGTTGTCGGACATGAACAGGATGAAGGTGTTATCGAGTTGGCCCTGCTGGCGCAGGTAATCGACCACCCGGCCGATGTTCCAGTCCATGCGCTCGACCATCGCCGCGTAAACCTCCATGGCCCGCGCGGAAATCTGTCGTTGCTCAGCGCTCAGCGCAGCCCATTGCGCATTCAATTGAATCAGCGGATGCGGCTCGACATCCGGCTCGATCAGGCCCAGCGCCTTGAGTTTTTCCAGGCGTTCCAGACGCAGGACTTCGGGACCGGCGTCATAGCGACCACGGTATTTTTCGACAATGTCAGCCGGTGCCTGCAACGGCCAGTGTGGTGCGGAGAATGGCAGATAAGCGAAGAATGGCCGGCTCTGATCGCGCTCCTTGAGATACTGCAGCAGCTTGTCGCCAAAGGCGTCCGACGAGTAGAAATCCTTGGGTAACTCGTCGACAAAGGTTTCGTCTTCGATGTACAGCGCTGGCGTCGATTTCAGCAGGCCCGGGGTGTGTTCGTCGTAGGTCGGTTCAAAACCGTAATGGTTGGCCGCCCCCGGCAGCAGCGAAAAAGAACGCTCGAAACCACGGGCCTGCGGCGCCAGTTCAGCGGTCAGGCCGAGGTGCCATTTGCCGCTCATCAGGGTTTGATAGCCGGCCTCGCGCAGCAGCTCGGGCAGGGCGACCACACGGTCATTCAAGTATCCCTCATAACCCGGTTTGCCGATCAACTCCGGGGTCAGCGCTTCCGCCATGGTGCCGATGCCGGCGATGTGGTGGTCGGTGCCGGTCAGCAGCATCGAGCGGGTTGGCGAGCAGGTTGGCGCGGTGTGGAAATCGGTCAGGCGCAGGCCGTTATTGGCCAGCGCATCAAGGTTCGGCGTGGCGATTTCGCCGCCGAAAGCGCCGATATCGGAGAAGCCGAGATCGTCGGCCAGAATCACCAGAAAGTTGGGGCGTTGCGGCATCGATACAGCTCCTCTCAATAGGCAATGAACGACAGCGGCAGATCGCGGATCTGCACCGGCAGGCTCGGTTGGTAATGGTCGTCACTGGTCAGTTCGTGCAGCAGCTCTTCACGCAACTGATGGAAGTCGAAACTGCTGCGCTGACGTGGATGCGGCAAGGCGATGTCGACCACCTGCTTGATCCGTCCCGGACGCGGCTCCATCACCACCACACGGTCGGCGAGGAAGATTGCTTCCTCGACATCGTGGGTGACCAGAATCGTGGTGATTTTCGCCCGGTCGCGGATCGCCAGCAGTTCGTCCTGCATCTGCTGACGGGTCAACGCATCAAGGGCACCGAACGGTTCGTCGAGCAGCAGAATCCGTGGGCTGGCGACCAGTCCACGAGCAATCGCCACGCGCTGGGCCATGCCGCCGGAGAGCTGGTGCGGATAGGCCCGGGTGAAATCGCGCAGGCCGACCAGCTCGATGAAATCGTTGATGCGTTGCTGCTTTTCGGCGGTGCTCAGCGGCTCGTTGACCAGGCCCAGACCGATGTTGTCGGCCACCGTCAGCCACGGGAACAAACGGTGCTCCTGAAACACGATGCCGCGCTCGCCGCCAATGCTGCTGACGGCTTTGCCATCGACGCTGATCTGCCCGCGAAACTGCGTATCCAGACCCACCAGCAAGCGCAGCAAGGTGGATTTGCCGCAACCGCTGGACCCGACGATGGCGACGAATTCGCCCTCGGCGATGTCGAGGTTGAATTCGCGAATCGCCTCCAGTTCGAAACCGTCGACGTCGAAGGATTTGCCTACGTGGGTGAAGCTGACAATCGGTGCGTTCATGCGTGTCTCCAGCGAGTGGCGCGAATTTCCAGGCGTTGGCCGATGAGGTTGAGCAGGGCGCCGGTGAGGCCGACCAGCAGCATTCCGGCCATGATCAGGTCCATGCGCAGCAGTTGTTGGGCGCCGATCATCTGGCTGCCGATGCCGCCGTTGGACGGCATGAAGTATTCGGCACCGATGGTACCGAGCCAGGCGTAGATCAAACTCAGGCGCAGCCCGGCAAAAATCCCCGGCGCCGCGCCCGGCAGCACCAGACGACGCAGGCGCTGGCCGAGGCTCAGGCGCAGCACCTGCGCGGCCTCGTTGAGTTGTGGCGAGAGGTTGGCGACGCTGCGCTGAGTGGCGATGAACAACGGAAAGAACGCGGCGAGGGCAACGAACACCCACTTCGCCAATTCACCCAATCCGAACCACGCGGTGAGCAGCGGCACCCAGGCGAAAATCGCGATCTGGCGGATGGCGGCGAGGGTCGGGCCGAGCAGTCGTTCGCTGGTGCGTGAAAGCCCCAGCAGCAAGCCGAGGGCGAAACCGAGTCCGCCGCCCAGTAGCAAGCCGCCAAGGGTACGACCGAGACTCAAGGCCATGCCGCTGATCAGCGTGCCGTCGAGCAAGCCGTTTTTTGTTGTTTCCAGCACCGCGAGCGGGCTGACCAGAATGTTCGCATCGACCCACTGCTGATCGCTCGCCACTTGCCACAAACCGATCAGGCTCAGCGGCAACAGCCACGGTTGCAGCCGCTGCCAGCCTTCATAGCGCGGGCCACTGCGGATTTCTGCGGTGGCCGGGTGCGGCCAGTGCACCAGTTTTCGGTCGAGAAAGCCGATGCCGCGATCCATCGCCACGCCGAGCACACCGATGACCACGATGCACACGAACACGATGTCGAGCATGAACAGTTGCCGTGCCCAGACCATCAGGTAACCGATGCCTTCGCTGGACGCCAACAGCTCCACCGCCAGCAAGGACGTCCAGCCAGCGGCCAGGGCCAGGCGTACGCCGGCCATGAACGCTGGCAGTGCGGCGGGCAGCACCAGACGCCGGATCAGCAAATACGACGGCAGGCGCAGTACGGCGGCGGCTTCGCGCAGTTTCGGTTGCGCATCACGAACGCCGACCAGGGTGTGCAGGGTCACCGGCACCACGATGGCCTTGATCAGCACCACCAGTTTCAGCACTTCGCCGATGCCGAAAAACACCATGAACAGCGGAATCCACGCCAGCGTCGGCACCTGTGCCAGACCGGCGAAGGTCGGAAACACCAACCGTTCGAGACGCCGGCTGAAACCCAGTGCGGCACCCAGCACCGCACCCGCGCAGATACCGGCCAGCAAGCCCCAGAGCAGCCGTTGCAGGCTGATCCACAAATGACTCCACAATTCGCCCTGGGACAGCTCGACGGCGCTGTTCCACACCAGCGATGGCGCCGGCAGAATCTGTTCGCTCATCCATTGATTGCGCGCGGCCAGCCACCACAGAGCGAACAGGCTGATCGGCAGCAACCAGGGCAACAGGCGTTGGTTGAGGCTTGGCCACGCCCGATGACGTTTCAGGGGCGGCGCGGGCAGCGGCAGGCTGAGCAGGGAATCACGGGCCATGGGTGACCTCCGTTGTCGGGTTGGATCGGGAGCAGGATCAAAAGATCGCAGCCTTCGGCAGCTCCTAGAGTGGGATGCGTTGGTGAATTCGCTCCTGTAGGAGCTGCCGAAGGCTGCGATCTCTAGCGGTATTAGCTATAAACCAATTGTTATAAGCGATATAAAAAATATTAAATTTGGAGATAAGCAGCGCCATTTAAGGCTTCCAGCGCATTGCGCATCCAATGCATTCGAAGAATATTTTCGATGCTGTTAATGCATACACCGCTGCAGCCCGCGCTGTTGCTTGCTTAGCGTTAATGGCTATAAAAATGTGCATTTATAGTATTTAAGCGAAGGTCACGCTTCGGCCTACTTTCGGCTCCTCAACGCCCGTCGTGATCAAGGAGCTACATCCATGAACCTTCCCTTCAAACGAGTTTTCAGTCTGTTTGCCATTCCGGCACTGGCGGGCCTGCTGGCGTTTACCGCGCAGGCCAACGAGCTCAAGGAAATCAGGATCGCTGTGCCTGACCTGAGCGCCGGCACCCAGCACAGCGGCGGCGGTGTGGTGGATGTGCTGCGTGATCGGCAGATCTTCGAAAAAGCCTTCGCCGATCAGGGCATCAAGATTCAATGGAGCTTCTTCAAGGGCGCCGGGCCGGTGATCAATGAGGCGTTTGCCAACGGTCAGGTCGATCTGGCGTATCTGGGCGACCTGGCGGCAATCATCGGCAAGTCCAACGGCCTCGACACACGTTTGCTCAGCGCCAGTGCGCGCGGGGTGAAGCAATATCTGGGCGTGGTGCCGGGTTCGGGGATCAAGACTTTGCAGGATCTCAAGGGCAAGCGCGTGGCGATCTTCCGTGGCACCGCCACGCAGTTGTCGTTTGATGCGGCGCTGGCCAGTCAGGGCCTGAGCGAAAAGGATCTGAAGGTGATCAACCTCGACTTCAATGCAGCGGTCGCGGCATTGGCGGCTAAACAGATCGACGCATCGTGGGGCAGTTCCGGGCTGACGGCCCTGCACGCCAAGGGGCTGGCGGAATTGCCGCTGAACACCAAGGATCTGGGCGGGGCCGGCAGTGTACAGTCAGTGCTGGTGGGCACCGGCAAGTTTGTCGACGGGCACCCGGAGGTCGTGGCAAAGCTGCTCAAGGCGCAGCAACAAGCCGTGGATTGGCTGACTCAGGACAATAACAAGGCTGCCTACGTGCAACTGGTGTCGGGGCTGGCGAGTTATCCACCGCTGATCCTGACCCAGGACCTGCAGGATCAGAAACTCAGCGAAGTGTTCCCGTCGACGCTGGACCCGGTGTTCCTCGGCAAATTGCAGGACTCGGTGGATCTGGCGGCGCAGCAGAAACTGATCCGCAAACCGTTCAAGGTCAGCGATTGGGTGGTGCCTGAGTTGGCTGCGGCCAAGCTTTAAAATCACAAGATCGCAGCCTTCGGCAGCTCCTACAGGGGAATGCGTTCTCTGTAAGAGAGGCTGCGATCCTTTGATCTTCAAACCGCGACGCTGACTTCCTGCTTATCCACCGCCACCAACGTCTCGATCATCGCTCTTGCTGCGGGCGACAGGCGAAACCCGGTACGACTGACAATCCCGCAGCGCGCATTCATGCTCTCCAGATTCTGCGGCAGGTTGCGCCAGTGCAGCAGCGCCAGTGAACCTTGGGCAATGTCTTCGACGAACGCCTCTTCCGTGCCCACGCCAATCGCATTGGATTGCAGCACCACTTTCACCAGCGCCGGGAAATGCTCGGTCTCGATGGTCGGCGAAAAATCGATCCGGCCGCTGAGGTTCGCCAGCAGTTTGCGAATCCCTGGCGGGATCAGCGTGGTCGCCAGCGGGTAGTCGAACATGTCGTTGGTCGACAGGCTTTCCTTGGCCAGCAGCGGGTGCCCGGGCCGGCAGAAAAACACCCCGCGCTTGGGCGTCAGGGCCTGGGTCTGGAAGTTTGGATCGGCCTCGAAATGGCGGATGTCGGCGATGAAGAATTCGATCTCTTCGCGGCTCAGCGCGCGGCTGAGCTTTTCCCAGTTATCCACCTGAAAACAGGTGCGTACTTTCGGGTGCGCGTTGATGAATTGCGCCACCGCATCCGGGACCAGTTTCACCGCTGGCGCCGGGCCGCAACCAAAGTGCAGCTCCCCGGCATCAAGCTTGGTCATTTGCGTCACTTCGGCGCTGAGCAACGCCGCGCCCTGCACCAGGGTCAGGGCGTGTTGCAGCACCACCTGGCCTTCGGGGGTGGGGCGCAGATCCTTGTTGCCGCGATCCACCAGCACGCAGCCGAATTCTTGCTCCAGCCCTTGAATGCTGCGGCTGAACGCCGGTTGAGTGATGCCCATCGCGTCCGCCGCACGGACAAAACTGCGGTGTTCGTTGAGGGCGATGAAGTAGCGCAACTGGCGAAGATCCATATGCTTTCCTGGCATCCTAAAAATAGCTCGAAGGCATTTGCGACGAGGGTTGCTTGAGGTTTTAAATGCAAGCTCTTATTCCGTCAACGAAGCATGTGAATATCTATTAGATGCAAATGGAATATAGATAGAGCCATGTTTCGCTGTCGCCCAACCGCAAGCAGTCGATGAGGGTCTACCCATGAGCAATGCCGCACTCGCTGTAAAACCCGCTGTCCACGCGCTGGAAATCCATCCGGTGGCCGGCCGTATCGGCGCCGAGATTCGTGGCGTGCACTTGTCCGGTGAGCTGGATGCCGCCACGGTCGAAGCCATTCAGCAGGCGCTGATCCAGTACAAGGTGGTGTTCTTCCGCGAGCAGACTCAACTCGACGATCAGCGCCAGGAAGCCTTCGCCCATCTGCTCGGCGAGCCCGTGGCGCATCCGACTGTACCGGTGCGCGAGGGCACGCGTTATCTGCTGGAGCTGGACGGCGCCGAGGGCCAGCGCGCCAACTCCTGGCACACCGACGTGACCTTCGTCGACGCCTACCCGAAAGCCTCGATCCTGCGCTCGGTGGTGGCCCCGGCCTTCGGTGGCGACACCTTGTGGGCTAACACCGCGACCGCCTACAACGAACTGCCGACCGAGCTGCGCGAGCTGGCGGACAAACTGGTCGCCGTGCACAGCAACGAATACGACTACGCCGGGGCCAAGCCAGACGTGTCGCCGGAGAAGCTCGAGCGCTATCGCAAGATCTTTACCTCGACGGTCTACGAGACCGAGCACCCGGTGGTGCGTGTGCATCCGATCAGCGGCGAGAAGAGCTTGTTGCTGGGGCACTTCGTCAAACGCATCAAGGGTTATTCGCAAGCCGATTCGGCGCACCTGTTCGGCTTGTTGCAGAGCCATGTGATTCGTCAGGAAAACACCGTGCGCTGGCGCTGGAAAGCGGGCGATGTGGCGATCTGGGACAACCGGTCGACGCAGCATTATGCGATTGATGATTACGGCACTCAGGATCGCATCGTGCGGCGAGTGACGCTCAAGGGTGAAGTGCCGGTTGGGGCTTCGGGGCAACGTAGTCAGACCATTAAAGGCGCGGATATCGTCGGCGTTTGATAAGGCTCCATCGCTGGCAAGCCAGCTCCCACAGAGATTGGTGTCGGACACAAAGGATGTGAACAACGCAAAACCTTTGGGAGCTGGCTTGCCAGCGATGCTTTTAACTACCACACACCGATTTGC
This sequence comes from Pseudomonas sp. 22189, assembly GCF_052045635.1. Taxonomy (NCBI): domain Bacteria; kingdom Pseudomonadati; phylum Pseudomonadota; class Gammaproteobacteria; order Pseudomonadales; family Pseudomonadaceae; genus Pseudomonas; species Pseudomonas sp. 22189. The sequence goes on along the minus strand of NZ_JBQEPG010000007.1, from coordinate 179,185 downwards.
ACCACCTTCTCGCTCTCCGGCTCGCCATAGCGAAACCGCTGCCCGCGCAGATCGATCTCCTGATGACTGATCGTGGTCCGCCGCTTCAACCCGCGCACCCATTCAAACAGGTACCCCGCATGCTCCTCGCGCACCGCCGAGTACGCCGGGTCGTCACCCAAATCGCGCAACTCCTGCGGATCATTCAGCAGGTCAAACAGCTGCGGCCGGAAGCCGTCGTACGCCAGGTATTTCCAGCGCTCGCTGCGCACCATGGTCATGCGGCAACGGTCGATCGGTTGGCCAAGTCGCTCGCGTGCCGGAGCTTGAAAGGCGTAGTCGTATTCGCTGATGGCGTAGCGGCGCCACTCGGGATTTTCGCCGTGCAACAGCGGGATCAGCGAGCGGCCTTCCAGCCGATGCTCGGCGCCCGGCAATCCCAGAGCCTGGAGAAACGTCGGCAATGCATCGATTGTTTCCGCCAGCCGCTCATCCACCGTGCCCCGAGTGATGTCCGCCGCCGCACGCGGGTCGCGCACGATCAACGGCACGCCCACCGCTTGCTCGAGCAAAAACTCCTTCTCGCCCAGCCAATGGTCACCCAAAAAGTCGCCGTGATCGCTGGTGAACACGATCAACGTGTCATCCCAACGTCCGTTGCTCTGCAGATAATCGAACAGCCGACCGAGCTGATCATCCACTTGCTTGATCAGGCCCATGTAGGTCGGGATTACATTCAATCGTACTGAATCACGGGAGAAGTTGACACTTTCCTCATGCTGGCGAAACGCCGTGTATGCGGGGTGTTTGCTGGCTTCGGAGGGCGTCGCGCGGACCGCTTCGAGAATCGATTTCGTACTGTACAAGGCGTGGTATGGCGCAGGTACGATATAGGGCCAGTGCGGTTTGATGTAGGAGAGGTGTAAACACCAGGATTTCTCACCTTGCTCGGTGATGAAGTCGATGGCTCGATTTGTAGTGTAGACAGTCTCTGAGAACTGCTCGGGAATTCGCGCTGGCAAATGCGCATGACGCATGTGCCAGCCGCTGAGGATTTCGCCGTTCTCGCCTTCAGCAGCGTTGGCCCAGTCGTGCCAGGGGTTGTGCCCGTCGAAGCCTTGCTCGCGCAGGTAATGGGTGTAGGGCGCGGATTCGCGTTTGTCGGCGAACAAAGGGTCGTCGGGGAAGATCCCGTCGTGGCGAAAGTACGGCTCGAAACCGACTTCGTTGAGCACCTCGGCCTGTGCGCTGTCCGGGTTGATCGCCAGACGCTGCAGGGCATCGACATTGGCCGTGGCGTGCGTCTTGCCGACCAGCGCAGTGCGAATGCCGTGGGGGCGCAGGTAATCGCCGATGGTCAGTTCTTCCAGCGGCAACGGCACGGCGTTCCACGCGACCTGATGGCTGCTGACGTAGCGCCCGGTGTAGGCCGACATCCGCGATGGGCCGCAGATCGTGCCCTGGGTGTAGGCACGGCTGAAGCGCACGCCAGCGGCGGCCAGGCGATCGATGTTCGGCGTGTGCAGATGCGGATGACCGTAACAGGACAGGTAATCGCGGCGCAGTTGATCGCACATGATGTACAGCACGTTGCGCACGGAGTTTTGCGGGTTGGACATGGGGTTCACCGGTCAGAAAGACAGGCGAGGGTTGTCGCTTTCGGCGGGGGTGTTCGGCAAGTGCATTTGGGGAATGGGTTTTATGCAGTGGATGCATCGGTGACTGTTTCGGCACCATCGCTGGCAAGCCAGCTCCCACAGGATTTGCGCCAAGCCAAAATGATGTGAACACCCGGAACTTGTGGGAGCTGGCTTGCCAGCGATAGCGGTAGCTCAGACAGCTAAATTTTCGAGTGAACAAACCTCCTCATCCACCGCATCAATCGCCTTGATCTGCTCAATCATCGCCTCGGCCAACGGCGACAACCGATACCCCGCACGACTGACAATCCCGTAGCGCGTATACAGTTCCTCCAGATCATCCGCCAGGCCGTCGATCCGCAAACACACCAGCTCACCCTTGGCCTGATGCAACGCATCGGAATACGCGCCAACGATCCCGATGGCATCCGAACGCAGCACCACGCTGAGCAGGCTGGAACTGTTTTCGCATTCGACATTGGGGGTGAAATCCGGGCGACCGCTGAGGTCGACGATGACCTTGCGCAAGTTCGGCGGGCGGATGCTTACGGCCAGTGGATAACTCATCAGTTGCTCGGCCGAGACCCGTTCGAATGCCGCTAATGGATGCCCGGCGCGGCAGCAGAAATGCCATTTGCGCGGCCGCAAACGGTACGTCAGGTAATCCGGATCGGCTTCGAAGTGGCGAGTGTCGGCGACGAAGAACTCGAACTCTTCGCTGAGCAGGCGTTTGCTCAGGCTCTGCCAGTCATCGACCTGAAATTGCACTCGCGCTTTCGGGTAGCGCCCGATGAACGCGCCGATCGCGCGCGGGATCAATCCGGCTGCCGGCGCCGGGCCGCAACCGAAGCGCAATTCGCCCGCCTCCAGCCCATTGAACTGACTGATCTCGTTGGCCATCTGCTGCGCGCCGCTGACCATTCGCCGCGCATGTTCGAGCAGTACCTGACCCTGCTTGGTCGGCGGTAACTCCTTGCGCCCGCGATCGACCAACTGACAGCCGACGCTGTGCTCCAGCGCCTGAATGCTGCGGCTGAACGCCGACTGCGACAGGTTCACCGCCCGCGCGCCGGCGACGAAACTGCGTTGTTCGGCGAGGGCGATGAAGTGACGAAGTTGGCGCAAGTCGATATGCATTTTTCACATAAAAAATATCCGGGAAATGCATTGGATATGCATTAGGTCGACTCCTTATAAAGGCAATCTCTTATGCAGTAAATATTTGTAAATCCATAAATAAATAACTGAAAAGAATATGCAGCACTGAAGATGTCTGTGTGTTTTTTGACCAGGAGCCGCGCCATGAGTCCGTTGAACCTTGCGTCACCCCTAACGCCACGACGGCTCAAACGCCTGCCTCTGGCCCTGTTGCTGGCGGGGAGTGCCGGCTGGACTCAGGGTTACGCCGCCGACGCCGAAATACCGCCGCCGGCTCCCGCCGGCAAGCCCGCGGCCAACAGCTCGCAGCTGGAAACCGTGACCGTCACCACCCGCCGTCGCGAAGAAAGTTCGCAAGACGTGCCGACGCCGATGAGCGTGGTCAGCGGTCAGACGCTGGAGACGCAGCGGGTCTACCGGATTCAGGATTTGCAGCAACTGGTGCCGAGCGTCAACGTCGCCTACATGCACGCGCGCCAGTCCAGCGTGTCGATTCGTGGCCTGGGCAACAACCCGGCCAGCGACGGTCTGGAAGGCAGTGTCGGTCTGTACATCGACAACGTGTATCTGGGCCGTCCGGGGATGGCGGTGTTCGACCTGATGGACATCGAACAGCTCGAAGTCCTGCGCGGGCCGCAGGGCACGCTGTTCGGCAAGAACACCACCGCCGGGGTGATCAACATCAGTACCCGCGCGCCGACCTTTACCCCGGAACGCAGCATCGAAACCTCGGTTGGCGAGGACGGGTATTTCCAGACCAAGGGCACCATTTCCGGGCCGCTCAACGATGAGCTGGCCGGACGTTTTTCGGCCTATCGCACCCGCAGCGACGGTGACATCAAGAACGAATACAACGGTCATGACCTGAACGGTGGCTCGCGCGATGGCTTCCGCGCGCAGTTGCTGTTCAAGCCCAACGAAGACTTCAACCTGCGCTGGATCGGCGACTACAACGAAGAGGATTCCAGCGCCGGCCCCCGCGTGCTGTACAACACCGGGCCGACCATCAACGGCGTCAACCTCTACCAGTCGCGGGCCAATGCCGCCGGCGCGACGCTGGTCAACGGTTCGCACCGCAAGGTCAATCTGGACAACGATCAGCACGTTACCGTGCATCAGGGCGGCACGTCGGTGGAGGCCAACTGGACGCTGCCGAGCGATTTCACCCTGACCTCTATCAGCTCGTATCGCTTCTGGAATTTCACCCCGGCCAACGACGACGGTCTCAACGTCGCCGCGACTTACAACGCCGGGGTTTCTGTCGAAGATAAACAGTACTCGCAGGAATTTCGCCTCGCCTCGCCCAAGGGCGAGTTCTTCGACTACGTGGTGGGCGCGTACTACTTCGGCTCGGATCTGGACAACAAATCCTTTGCCTATTACGGCCCGCAGGCCGACATCTGGAACGGCACGCCCCGCGGCGCGCTGGCCAACGTCGGCAGCGTCGGCAACGGCCACATCAAGACCGACAGCTTCGCCCTGTTCGCCCAAGGCACCTGGCACCTCTCCGAACGCCTGGACTTCACTGCCGGCGTGCGTGGCACCTATGAAGAGAAGAACGCCTGGGTCACCCGCAATGCGCCGGTTGGTGGTGCCACGGTCAGCGGCGCAGCGGCCACCGCACGACGCGGACGCACGGGTGCCTACGACTCCGGCGATCTGAATCAGTACAGCTCCAGCCCGTCCGGACTGCTCAACCTCAGCTATCGCATCACCGATGACCTGCTCGGTTACGCCACGCTGTCCCACGGGGAAAAATCCGGTGGCGTGAACCTCGCGGTGGGTTCGGCGCCAACCGCCGGCGCCGACTCGTTGCTGATTGGCACCGAACGCGCCAACAACGCCGAACTCGGCTTCAAAAGCACGCTGTGGGACCGGCGTTTGCAGCTCAACGCCAACCTGTTCTGGACCCAAGTCAACGCCTACCAGACCAACGCCTACGATGACGTCAACCGCGTGCAATACCTGACCAACGCCGGTTCTGTGCGCTCGCGCGGCGTCGAATTCGAGAGCACGGTGATCCCGTTGCGCGGCCTGACCCTGAACTTCAACGGCTCGTACAACGACGTCAGCTACCTTTCGTACAAAGATGCACCGTGCCCGCCGGAAGTCAGCCAGGCACCGGGCGCACCGGCGTCCTGCGACCTCAGCGGCCACCAGGTGGTCGGCGCGTCGAAATGGATCGGCAACGCCAACGGCAAATACGAATGGAATCTGGCCAACGGTCTGCAACCCTACGTCACCGGCAGCTACGCATTCCGCTCCAAAGCGGTGGGCACGGTCGAGGATTCCGATTACGGGCAGATCCCGAGCTACGCCGTGGTCAACCTGTCCACCGGTCTGCGCGGCGATTTCAATCAGGGCCAGTGGGACGTTTCGCTGTGGCTGAAAAACGCCTTCGACAAGACCTACTACACGACCCTGTGGACCAGCGGCAACGGCGGTTATGAAGGCCTGCTCGGTACGCCGCGCACCCTCGGCGTTACCGGTCGCTACGACTTCTGATCCGTCATTCAAGGAGCTGCATCATGTTGCCAGGCAAAAAAACCGCTTTAGCCCTGTTGTTATCCGGCGCAGTCTCAAGCACCGGGGTGTTCGCCGCCCCCAGCGTGTACCCGACCGGCGTCACCCGCTATGACCCGAACAAAGCATTCAACCAGTACGTGATCTTCAGTGGCGCCGACAAGCAGACCCATTTGATCGACATGAACGGCAACGAGGTGAAAACCTGGCCACAGGCGGGTTTCCCGTCGGCGATCATCGACCCGCAATTGGTCGGCGGCGCGCGCGGGCATGTGCTGTTGCAACTGAGTGACAAGGATCCGGGCAAGCTCGGCTCCGCCGGTAACGGTCTGGGCAATCAGAGCGTCGGCGAACTGGACTGGAGCGGCAAAGTCGTTTGGCAGTGGGGCGACAAGGCCCCTGGCGGCGCAGCACAGCAGCACCACGATCAGCGCCGGTTGAGCAACGGCAACACGGTGGTGCTGGCGAACAAGGTGCATAAGGTCAAAGGCTTCAAAGTGCCTGAGGTGATCGACGATGCGATCTATGAAGTCAGTCCTGACGGTGCGGTGAAATGGCAGTGGCTGGCCTCGGAGCACCTGAACGAATTCGGCTTCACCCCGGAGCAATTGAAACTGGTGCGCGCCAGCGATAATCCGGATTACTTGCACATCAACAACCTCAGCGTGGTCGGGCCGAACAAGTGGTTCGATGCCGGCGACAAGCGCTTCAATCCGGACAACCTGTTGCTCGATTCGCGCAACGCCAACTTCATCGCGATCATCGACAAACACAGCGGCAAAGTGGTATGGCGCCTCGGCCCGAACCTGCCGCTGATCAGCCCGAAAACCGCGCAGAAATTACCGCGCCCGGTGGATCAGTTTGTCGGTCAGCACGACGCGCACCTCATCCCCGCCGGGCTCCCCGGTGCGGGCAATCTGCTGGTGTTCGATAACCAGGGTTCGGCGGGCTATCCAAACGTCACCCTCGGGCTGATTTCCGGTTCGCGGGTGCTGGAAATCGACCCGCAGAAAAATCAAATCGTCTGGCAATACAGCGCAGCGAATTCGAAGCAGCCGGGTTGGGCCTTCTACAGTTCATTCATCAGCAGCGCGCGACGCTTGCCCAACGGCAATACGCTGATCGACGAAGGCATGAACGGGCGGTTTTTCCAGGTCACGGCCAGCGGTGAAAACGTCTGGGAATATGTCAGCCCGTATCTGGGCAAGGCGCCGGGCAGTGATGCAATCAGTAACTGGGTCTATCGCGCGTTGCCTGTGAGTTATGACTGGGTGCCGGCGGGAACGCCGCGTTCGGAGACGGCAGTTCTGGTGCCGGCCATCGGTGTGCAACAAACCCAAGTCAGCCGTTAGTTATTAAGGTTCTTCCGATTCGAAATAAGTTATGAACGACATGAATAGTGCCTATAGCAATATCGTTGATAAGTGCCGTGGACAATAAGTCAATGGACAACCATCCTGTGTGTCGTGAGTTTCCAGGAGGAAACTTGCTCTCATCGGAAGACACTTATCCAACGATAAAGGAAATCACGTTATGTCGAGCATTAATGGCAATTATGTAAACGCTAACGCTGGCGCCAAACTGACGATCACCGATGGTAACGATTCCAACGGCACCTTCAGCGGCAAGTTCAGCCAGAACGGCGTGAACTACGACATCGCCTACGGGCATTACCATTTCCAGAACAGTACCGGGCAGCCGACGATCATCACGTTCGCGGCGCTGAATGATGGCACTGGCTATCAGTCCTGGACGCTGTTCTCGCCGGACCACAACTATTCGAAAGTTCGTGCGGTGGGTTCGCGTACTAACTTTGATGGTGATGTTGTGGGGCTGGCAGGAGAGTTCATCAAGCAATAGTTGTTCGGTCAATTAAACAGGCCGGGGCGCGAAAGTGCTCCGGCCTTTTTGTTGGCGGAGTTTTATTGGCAACTATCGACTTTGTATTAGTTGTCCCTTGAAACCGGGTCAGGCGAATTTGATGCGTTGCATGAATACTTTCAATGCCTGAAAAGCATGCGTTTTGCAGCGTAACGCTGCAGCCCTTGTGGCGCGCGGCTTTGGCGGAATTGATCAACTCATATATTCCAGAAAGGCCTATGCATAACATTAAAGATTACTTTCGGAGATAAGCGACAAACCCAATGATTCACCCATCGACTCGCCGTGGGGGATTCAACAAACGGCGGATCGGCTGTTGTGTAGAAAACGCAAAAAAGACCGCAGGGAGTGAATCAATGGGCAATGTCCAGACCGCCGCCAGTGCACAAGAGGTGCTGTGGCGCCAGGCACCGAGTGGCGAATTGGTCGATCTCGGCCGGCCGCATCGTGTGCCGTTGGGGCAGTTGCGTTTGCAGAGCGCGCCCAAGGGCATTCTGAGCCGTCGTGAAGCGATCCTGCTCGGCGTGCTGGCGCTGCTGGTGCATGGTGCGGTGATCTACTGGATCAATCAGCATCCGACACCGGCGTTGCCGATCGTGCCGCCGGAAATTCCGCCAATGACCATCGAGTTTTCGCGGCCGGCACCACCCGCGCCGCCCGTGGTTGAACCGCCGCCGCCCGCGCCGGTGGTCGAACCTCCGCCACCGGTTGAAGACGAGTTGGCGGTGAAGCCGCCACCGCCTAAACCGATCCCCAAACCCAAGCCGAAACCGGTGGTTAAACCGGTGCCGAAGCCAGCACCCAAAGCCGTGGAGCAACCACCGGCGCCGCCGCAACCGGCCGCCCCGGTCGCTGCGCCAGCGCCACCTGCACCACCGGCTCCGGCGCCCGTGACACCGGCTTCGGCCAATGCCGCGTATTTGAAGAACCCGGCGCCGGAGTATCCATCGCTGGCCCAGCGTCGCGGCTGGGAAGGCACGGTATTGCTACGGGTGCACGTGTTGGCCAACGGCAAGCCGGGCGAGATCCAGATTCAGAAAAGCAGTGGCCGGCAGCAGCTCGACGACGCAGCGTTCAACGCCGTCAAACAGTGGAGCTTCGTGCCGGCCAAGCAGGGTGATGTCGCCCAGGACGGCTGGGTCAGCGTGCCCATCGATTTCAAGATTCATTAAACCGAAACCTATTCGCGCTAAATGTTTACACGAGGGAACACATCATGACGTTACTGGCCTCTCCACTGGAATCCATCGAAAGTGCGGTGATCTGGCTGCTGGTGGTTTTTTCCGTTGCCACCTGGGGACTGGCGCTGCTCAAGGCTGTGCAGTTCGGTCGTCTGAAGGCGCAGGATCGCAAGTTTCATAAACGCTTCTGGGCGGCGTCGAGTCTCGACTCCGCCGCTGATTTGAGCGAAACCCAACCTGGCGCTGCGGCCCGGGTGGCACAGGCCGGTTACGCGGCGATTCAGGTGGGTGAGGCGCCGCAGGCCAATGATCTGAGCCAGGCGATCAACCATCAGGATCGCCTCGAACGTGCCTTGCGCCAGCAGATCGTGCGCGAACGGCGTTCGCTGGAAACCGGTCTGGCGGTGGTCGCGAGTATTGGCAGCACCTCGCCGTTTATTGGTCTGTTCGGCACGGTGTGGGGAATCATGGAAGCGCTCAAAGGCATCAGCGCGGCAGGCTCGGCGAGCCTGGAAACAGTCGCCGGTCCGATCGGTGCGGCACTGGTTGCCACCGGTGTGGGGATCGCGGTCGCGGTGCCGGCGGTGCTGGTTTACAACTACTTTTTGCGGCGTCTGAAACTGACGGCGGCGGATCTGGATGACTTCGCCCACGACTTCTACAGCCTGGCGCAGAAGAGTGCGTTCCGCGTGTTGATCCACCCGACTGCAAACAAGGTGTCGGCACCGGGCAACGCGACAAAAGTGAAGGAGGCGTCCTGATATGGCCTTCTCCACGCAAGACAGCGACGAGGTGCTGAGCGAGATCAACGTGACGCCGCTGGTGGATGTGATGCTGGTGCTGCTGGTGGTGTTTATCGTCACCGCACCGCTGCTGACCAATGCGATCCCGATCAACCTGCCGAAGACCGAAGCCGTGGCGCCGGTCGAGCAGAAAGACCCGCTGGTGGTGAGCATTGACGGTGCCGGCAAACTGTTTATCAACAAGGATGAAATCCAGCCGGACCTGCTGGAATTCAACCTCAAGTCGGCCAAGGCGAAAGACCCGGAAGTCCGCGTGCAACTGCAGGCCGACGACGGGGTGAACTACGGCGAAGTGGCGCGGGCCATGGCTTCGATCGAGCGAGCGGGGATTACCAAATTGTCGGTGATCACCGCGCGGTAACAGGATTTACGTTTTTCCGGGGCCGTCTCCTTGGCAGGGTGCGGCCCTTTTTTTNTTTGATTTTGATTTTAAGAACAAGAGCAAAAGATCGCAGCCTTCGGCAGCTCCTGCACAAAACAATTGATATTTCTTTTGAGTCTTAATAAATAGCTTCTTATTCCTTAACGAATATAAATCCCGTCCCTATACTCGATCAGGAACAGACACGACGCAGGAGAGCTCCCCCATGCGCAACGAATCAATCCGTTACCTGATTGTGCCGGGCTGGCAAGGATCGCCAGAAGATCATTGGCAAACTCATTGGCAGAACAGCCTGCCCAACAGCGCCAGGGTGGAGCAGGCCGACTGGCTGACGCCGCGCCGTGAAGAATGGGTCGCGGCGCTGGCCGAAGCGATTGCCGCCGACAGCACGCCAGTGATCCTGATTGCTCACAGCCTGGGTTGCGTCACCGTTGCGCATTGGGCGGCTACCGCTCCCGTGCAATACCTGCGGCAGGTGCGCGGGGCGTTGCTGGTCGCACCGGCGGATGTCGAGCGCCCGACTTGCGCACCGGCGCTGCGTAACTTCGCACCGATCCCGACTGACCTGCTGCCTTTCCCCAGTCAGGTCGTCGCCTCCGACAACGACGCCGCGGTCAGCGCGCCACGTGCGCTGGAGCTGGCGCGCAACTGGGGCGCCGAAGCGGGGATTCTTGCCGGAGCCGGGCATATCAACGTCAAGTCCGGGCATCAGCGTTGGGAGCAGGGTTTCGCTTATCTGTATCGCCTGCAAAACCGTATGGAACACCACGCCCGGCGTCGCGCTTGAACCTTTTTCTTTTTTGAACGCCCCCGTCTGCCGGCGGTTGTGGGCGGGAGTCTGCCATGAGTTTCGAAACGTTCGGTCAGCCGTTGCTGACCTTTCCCGATGCGGAAAAAAGTCCCCTGAGCATTCGCGCCAAAGCGCTGGTGTTCGTCGATCCCCGTTCCCGCAAGTTACGCGAAGAGCTGGAACACCTGGCGCCGCGTGCCATCTCGGTATTGATTCGCGGCGAGACCGGCACCGGTAAAGAGTTGCTCGCCCGTCACATTCACCGAGCCAGTGATCGCAGTGGTCTGTTCGTCTCGGTCAATTGCGGTGCGATCAGTCCTACTTACGCCGATGCCGAGCTATTCGGCTATGCCGCCGGCAGCTATACAGGTTCGGCGAGCAGTCGTGCCGGCTGGTTCGGTTCGGCCAACGGCGGCACCTTGTATCTCGACGAAATCGGCGATCTGCCGTTGCCGATCCAGATCAAACTGCTCGCCGCCCTGGAAAATCATGAAGTCACCCGCGTTGGCGCGCATCAGCCGAGCCCGGTGGATGTGCGGCTGGTAGCGGCCACCAGCATCGATCTGGCACAAGCGGTGGACGCGGGGAAATTTCACGAACGGCTTTATCACTACCTTAGCGAAGGGCAACTGGAATTGCCGGCGCTGCGCGAGCGGATCGGCGACATCTTGTCGCTGGCCGAATACTTTCTCGGCATCTACAGCCAGCGCCTTGATCTGCCGGTGCCGTTGATCAGCGAAGCCGCGCAGCACCTGCTGGAACGCCACAGCTGGCCGGGCAACACCCGCGAGCTGGAAAATGTCATTCACTTCGCGCTGCTGGTCAGCACTGGCGAGGAAATCCTCCCGGAGCACCTGAACCTGCCACAGACGCTGGTGCAGATCGAAAGCCAGATCAAACAAATCCTGGAAAATGGCACCGCCGCCGATCAGCAGGCGCTAAAGCAGTTACTGAAAAGCGCAGGCCTCGTGTAGGAGCTGCCGCAGGCTGCGATCTTTTGATCTTGCTTTCAGCGCTTTTAAACCATTGAAAATCAAAAGATCGCAGCCTGCGGCAGCGCCTGCATGTCTATCTCGCGTGTATGAACAAAATGGAATATCAACGTGAATAAACGTTATTGTCCGGGAATAAAAAATCCCGGTATTGTCCGCTTCACGCCAGAGATAGCACTTCACTGGCACTGGTATTAATAGCCGTCGCCATTCGCGACCGTGATTCTCGATAAGGACACTGCATGAAAAAGGTTCTGTTGTTTACCGCATTGGCGGCTGCTCTGACGGCTTCCCTGGCCCAGGCCGGCGAGAAACTGGTGGTGGCGGCGACTCCGGTGCCGCACGCGGAAATTCTCGAGCTGATCAAACCGACCCTGGCCAAAGAAGGCGTGGATCTGGAAATCAAGGTCTTCACCGACTACGTGCAGCCGAACGTGCAGGTTGGCGAGAAGCGTCTGGATGCCAACTACTTCCAGACCAAGCCCTACCTGGACAGCTTCAATGCCGGCAAATACAAGGACGACAAGGCCAAGTACCTGGTGACCGTGCAAGGCGTGCACGTTGAACCGTTCGGTGGCTACTCGAGCAAGTACAAGAAACTGGCTGATCTGCCTGACGGCGCGACCATCGCCATCCCGAACGAAGGCAGCAACAGCGGCCGTGCCCTGATCCTGCTGCAGAAGGCGGGCCTGATCGAACTGAAAGATCCGAAAAACGCCTTGGCGACCCCTAAGGACATCGCCAAGAACCCGCACAACTTCAAGTTCAAGGAACTGGAATCGGCGCTGCTGCCACGTGTGCTGAAGGAAGTTGATCTGGACATGATCAACACCAACTACGCGCTGGAAGCCAAGCTGAACCCGACCAAGGATGCGCTGGTGATCGAAGGCGCTGACTCGCCTTACGTGAACTTCCTGGTGGCCCGTGAGGACAACAAGAACAGCGACGCCATCAAGAAACTGGCCGCTGCCCTGACCAGCCCGGAAGTCAAAGCGTTCATCGAGAAGAAGTACAACGGCGCGGTATTGCCGGCGTTCTGATCCGAGGCTTGAACCACCCCTTCAAGGTATGAAAACGCCGATGGCCAGCGATGGTCATCGGCGTTTTTGTGCGTGCTCGATTTGTGGGATCGCCACAGGATCTAAAGCCAGAATCAAAAGATCGCAGCCTGCGGCAGCTCCTACAGGGGAAAGCGATCTTTTGTAGGAGCTGCCGCAGGCTGCGATCTTTTGATCTTGATGTGTGGTAACTCAGGCCACCTGAGCTTTCAACGCCCGGCGCAACGCCACGAGCAATTTCACGATGTCCTGCGGATCCAGTCGCTGCGGCACTTTTACGTCCATGTTGTCTTCCTTGTAATGGTTTGGCCGGGGGAGTCTGGCCAAAAGCTGTTCGTCCTTGGAGGGCTTTCACGCAAAAAAGATCCTTCCTACAGCGCAAGGGAAAATAGCCTTCTTATTCCTTCCCGGCAAACCCACAGGGTAGTTTTTTGAGTGATATCAATATGCTTTAACGGTATTTAAATTCTTTTTTTTATACCTATAAAGTCAGCACCTGCTGGACAGTTACCCGCTGTCCATGGACTGCATGACCGTCGCTTACCGAGCGACGTCCAGGATGCTTCATGACTTTCGACTACGCCTTTATCCTCAGTACCCTGCCGGCCTTTCTCAAAGCCGTGGGCGTGACGCTGCAAGTCGGGTTCATTGCCATCGGCACGTCGCTGCTGGTGGCCCTGCTCAACGCGACGATTCTGGTGTTCCGTACGCCTTACCTGCAACGCGCCGTCGGCCTGTATGTGGAGCTGGCGCGCAACACGCCGCTGCTGATTCAACTGTTCTTCGTCTACTTCGCCTTGCCGGCGCTGGGGATCAAGGTTTCCGGATTCACCGCGGCAATCATCACCATGACTTTCCTTGGCGGTGCCTACCTCACCGAAGTACTGCGCGCCGGGGTCGATGCGGTGCCGCAGGCGCAACTGGAATCGGGGCGCTCCATCGGTCTGTCCCACGGCCAGTTGCTGCGCTACGTAATCCTGCCGCAAGCGGGGATTCTCAGCCTGCCGTCGCTGTTCGCCAATTTCATTTTCCTGCTCAAGGAAACCACCGTGGTCTCGGCGGTGGCCGTGCCGGAAATCCTCTACACCACCAAAAGCTACATCGCGCTCTACTACAAAACCTACGAAATGCTCGCCGTGCTGACGCTGATCTGCGTGCTGTTGTTCTTGCCGCTGTCGCTGTTGCTCAGCCATCTGGAAAGGAGGCTCCAGCATGGCCAGTTCGGGTCTTGAACTGCTCTGGGTGTCGTTGCCGCAATTGGCAAAAGGCGCCGGGCAAACCTTGTCGATTTCGTTCCTGAGCATCGCCATCAGCACCATTGGCGGGGTGCTCTACGGCGTACTGCGCACGCTCAACGTGGCGTGGCTGAACGCGATCCTGCGGATCTATCTGGAACTGTTCCGGGCGATTCCGGTGCTGGTCTGGCTGTACCTGCTGTTTTTCGGCTTGCCGATTTTCTTCGGCCTGAGCCTGCCGAGCTTCTGGTGCGCGGTGCTGGTGCTGTCGCTGTGGGGCGCCAGCGAGGTCGGCGAAGTGGCCCGTGGCGCGCTGCATTCGTTGCCGCGCGGGCAGCGTGAAGCGGGACTGTCGATCGGCCTGAATGCTGCGCAACTGTACGGCTACGTGTTGCTGCCGCAAGCGCTGAAGCGCATGACACCACCGACCATCAACGTCTACACGCGAATCATCAAGACCAGCTCGCTGGCGGTGCTGATTGGCGTGGTCGATGTGATCAAGGTCGGCCAGCAGATCATCGAGCGCACCTACGAATCGGTACTGATCTACGGCGCGCTGTTTCTGTTTTTCTTTTTCATCTGCTACCCGCTGTCGGCCGCCTCGCGCGTGCTGGAGCGGCGCTGGACGCAAGCATGAGCGCATTGATCGAGTTTCAGGGTTTCAACAAATTCTATGGCGAGCAGCAGGTGCTCAAGGGCATCGACCTGCGCGTGCGCAGCGGCGAAGTGATCGTCATTCTCGGCCCCAGCGGTTGTGGCAAAAGTACGTTGCTGCGTTGCCTCAACGGTCTGGAAGAAGCGCACAGCGGCAGCTTGAAATTTGTCGGTCGTGAACTGTTGGACAAGGCCACCGACTGGCGCGAAGTGCGCCAACAGATCGGCATGGTGTTCCAGAGTTATCACCTGTTTCCGCACATGAGCGTGCTCGACAATTTATTGCTTGGCCCGCTCAAGGTGCAAAAGCGTCAGCGCCGTGAAGCGCAGCAGCAAGCCGAAGCGCTGCTCGAACGCGTGGGCCTGGCGGACAAGCGCGATGCCTTCCCGCGCCAGCTCTCCGGCGGCCAGCAGCAACGCATCGCCATCGTCCGTTCGTTGTGCATGAACCCACGGGTCATGCTCTTCGATGAAGTCACCGCCGCCCTTGATCCGGAGATGGTCAAGGAAGTGCTGCAAGTGATTCAGGGCCTGGCCCGCGAGGGCATGACCCTGCTGATCGTCACCCACGAAATGGCCTTCGCCCGCGCGGTGGCCGACCGCATCGTGTTTATGGATGCCGGGCGCATCCTTGAACAGAACTCGCCCGAGATTTTCTTTACGAACCCGCAAACCGCACGCGCGCAGCAGTTCCTGGAGAAGTTCTCCTTCGTTGCAACACTGCCAAAAACGAATCCGACAAAGGAACTGGAACCGCTATGAAAACTGCCGCTTTTTTACTGCCTCTGCTCAGCCTTGTCTTGCTTGCCGGTTGCAGCAAAACCGAAGAACCGGCCAAGCCGAAAGTCGCCAGCGAAAGCGCCGCGCCAGCCGGCTATCTGGACAAGATCAAGGCCCGCGACAAACTGATCGTCGGCGTGTTCACCGACAAGCCACCGTTCGGTTTCGTCGATGAGGCCGGGCGCTACGTCGGTTTCGACACCGACATCGGTCGGCGTTTCGCCAAGGATCTGCTCGGTGACGAGAACAAAGTCGAGTTTGTTGCCGTGGAGCCGGCGAGCCGCATTCCGTTCCTGCAGAGCGACAAGGTCGACCTGATCCTCGCCAACATGACCGTGACTCCGGAGCGCAAGGAGGCGGTGGAATTCACCAACCCGAACCTCAAGGTTGCGGTGCAGGCATTGGTGCCGCAAAGCAGTGCGGTGAAAAACCTGGATGACCTGGCCAGCCGCACCACCATCGTGACCACCGGGACTACCGCCGATATCTGGCTGACCAAGAACCATCCGGACTGGAAACTGCTGAAGTTCGAGAAAAACTCCGAGTCGTTGCAAGCCTTGGCCAATGGCCGTGGCGATGCCTACGCGCAGGACAATCTGGTGCTGTTCAGCTGGGCCAAACAGAACCCGGGCTACCGTGTGCTGGAGGAAAAACTCGGCGCCGAAGCACCGATTGCCCCGGCGGTGAAGAAGGGCAATGTCGAGCTCCGTGACTGGGTGAACAGCGAACTGGCGAAGCTGGGTGAAGAGAAGTACCTGCTCAAGCTGTACGACCAATACGTGCGCAAAGAGCTGAGCGATGACACCCGGCCTGAGAGTGTGATTGTCGAGGGTGGCAAGTGGCAGGGTTGATTGGCCGTTAAAACTGCGCTGACCTGAAGGTCCTCTTCGCGAGCAGGCTCGCTCCCACAGGGTACGCATTCCNCCAACTGTGGGAGCGAGCCTGCTCGCGAAAGCGCCGGTTCAGGCGCGGCTCAATCCGGCCAGTTCCACGCCGGCTCATCCAGCACCCGCTGCCCGACAATTCCGGTCTGGCCGAAGGTTTTCTCCAGCACGATGCAGTTGCACTCCGGATCCTCCTGCAACGCTGAAATCAACCGCCGTGCATGGGACACCACCCACACCTGACACTGTTCCGAAGCGCGAATGATCAAGCGCGCCAGCGCCGGCAAAAGATCCGGGTGCAGGCTGGTTTCCGGTTCGTTGAGCACCATCAATGACGGTGGTCGTGGCGTCAGCAATGCGGCAATCAGCAACAGATAACGCAACGTCCCGTCCGACAGCTCCGCCGCCGACAAAGGTCGCAGCAACCCCTCCTGGAAAAACTCGATGGCAAAGCGTCCACCGGCCAGCGGTGCGATGTTCAGCCGTGCGCCGGGAAACGCATCGCTGATCGCCGCCTGCAAGGCCTCGGGGTCGCCGATTTCATTGATGGTCTGCAACGCGGCTGCCAGATCGCGACCGTCGTGGTGCAGCACCGGCGTGCGCGTGCCCAGTTGCGGCTGGCGCACCGGGGCGTCGGCGTCGCTGCGAAAGTGATCGTAGAAGCGCCAGCGGCGGATGAACTCGCGCATCTGGAACACCTCTGGCGAACTGCGCAGGCTGCCGATTTGATCGAACAGGCTGTCGAAATTCGGTGTGTGCTGCGCCAGCACGTCCCAGCTGCGGGCTTCGCGGGCGCGGATCATCGCACCGTTGCGATCCACCAGCAGGCTCGCCGGGCGATAGAGCGGGCCGGCCCAGATGCATTCGCGCTTGATCTGCGGATCGAGGCTGAAACGCGAGGGGCTGGGCTGAGTGTCTCCCGGCAACATGAAGTGGCCGTTAGAGTCGGGCAGGCCGAGGCTGATGGAGTAGCTGAAATCCTCTCCGGCAAACCCCAGGCGCAGCCGTTTGACGCCCTGCCGCACCGTCGGCTCGATCGCCACTTCGCCGTTGCGCATGCGCCGGCTGATGGTTTCCGGCCCGGCCCAGAACGTCGAGTCCAGCCCGCCCTCGCGGGCCAGTGCATTGACCACGCCACCCTGCGCAGTCTCCGCCAGCAGACGCAAGGCCCGATAGAGATTGGACTTGCCGCTGCCGTTGGGGCCGGTGATCAGGTTCAGCCGGCCCATCGGGATCACCAATTTGTTGATCGAGCGGTAATTGGCCACCGCGAGGGTCTTGAGCATGAAAATCCTTCTCTTGAGGCGACCATTGTAGGAGCTGCCGAAGGCTGCGATCTTTTGATCTTGCTTTTGTAAAGTCAAAAGATCGCAGCCTGCGGCAGCTCCTACAGGGGAAAAATAGAGATCACGCGAGCGAACGTTGAACCCTGTTCTAAGCTCACAGTCGTATCGTCACTTGCACGTTCGTACACAGGAAGGAGTCTGCATGGCGAGTCCCGGATTGAAAACAGTTGTCGTGCTGAGCCTGCTCACGTTGTTGACCGCTTGCGGCAAGAAAGAAGCCCCGGCGGAGTACCTGCCACGGGTCTATGTGCAAGAGGTCAAACCCGCCGATTACGCGGCTGCCGTGACCCTGACCGGCGATGTGCAGGCCCGGGTGCAGACCGAACTGTCTTTCCGGGTCGGTGGCAAGATCATCCAGCGCATGGTCGATGTCGGCGACCGGGTCAGCGCCAGGCAAGTGCTGGCCAAACTCGATCCCAAGGATTTGCAGACCAACGTCGATTCCGCTCAGGCCCAGGTCATCGCCGAGCAGGCACGGGTCAAACAGAGCGCCGCAGCGTTCGTGCGTCAGCAGAAACTGTTGCCCAAGGGTTACACCAGCCAGAGCGAATTCGACTCCGCCCAAGCCGCCTTGCGCAGCAGCCAGAGCGCCCTGAGCGCGGCGCAGGCGCAACTGGCCAATGCCAAGGATCAACTGAGCTACACCGCGCTGATCGCCGATGCCCCGGGGATTATCACCGAGCGCCAGGCCGAGGTTGGCCAGGTGGTCCAGGCCACCGCGCCGATTTTCAAACTGGCCCGCGATGGCGATCGCGACGCGGTGTTCAACGTCTACGAATCGCTGCTGGCCGAACGCCCTGACGATCGCTCGATTGTCGTCAGCCTGCTCGATAATCCCGCGATCAAGACCACCGGCACGGTGCGCGAAATCACCCCGGCGGTGTCGGCGCAGTCCGGCACGGTGCAAGTCAAAGTCACCCTCGACAGCCTGCCGCAGGGCATGCAGCTCGGCTCGGTGGTCAGCGCCACGGCCAAGGGCAGCGGCAAGTCGGCGGTGGAATTGCCATGGTCGGCGCTGACCAAAAACATCAGCGAGCCGGCCGTGTGGATGGTTGACGACAAGGGCGAGGCGCAGTTGCATAACGTCACTGTCAGCCGCTACCTGATCGGCAAGGTGATCATCAGCGACGGTCTCAAAGGCGGGGAAAAAGTCATTGTCGCGGGTGGGCAGTTGTTGCATCCGGGCATGAAAGTCGAGATTGCCGAAAACACCTACGAAGGTCTGCAACCGGGAGCACAGCCATGAAGCGTCTGGGGCTGTTGTCCATCGGCGTGCTGCTGGCTGCCTGCTCGAAAAGCGAGCCACCGCCGGAGCCGGTGCGGCCGGTGCTGTCGATCAAGGTACAGGCGCTGAACGAGGAAACCCTCGGGCGTTTCGCCGGCAGCATTCAGGCGCGTTACGAGAGCAACACCGGTTTCCGCGTCGGTGGACGTATTGCCAGCCGTAACGTCGATGTCGGCACCGAGGTGCAAAAGGGTACGTTGCTCGCCACGCTCGACCCCTCCGATCAACAGAACCAGTTGCGCTCGGCCCAGGGCGATCTGGCCAAGGTGCAGGCGCAACTGATCAACGCCCAGGCCAACGCCCGGCGTCAGCAGGCGCTGTTTGATCGCGGGGTGGGCGCGCAGGCACAACTGGACATCGCCATCACCGATCTGAAAACCACCCAGGCCTCGCTCGATCAGGCCCGGGCGGCGGTCGATCAGAGCAAGGATCAGCTCGGCTACACCGAACTGCGTGCCGACCACAAAGCCGTGGTCACCGCATGGAATGCCGAAGCCGGCCAGGTGGTGACTGCCGGCCAGCAAGTGGTGACTCTGGCGCAACCGGACATCAAGGAAGCGGTGATCGACCTGCCGGACACACTGGTTGATCAGATCCCCGCCGACGTGGTGTTTCTGGTGGCCGGGCAACTCGACCCGAGCATCAATACCACCGCGACCATTCGCGAGATCGAACCGCAGGCTCAAAGCGCCACGCGCACCCGCCGCGCGCGGCTGACCCTGGCCAGCACCCCGGAGGGGTTTCGCCTCGGTACGGCGATCAGCGTGACGCTCAGTTCAGCGATCAAGCCGCGTATCGAGTTGCCTGCCACTGCCCTGCAGGAAGCCGATGGCAAGACCCGCATCTGGGTGGTCGACACCTCCGGCAAAACCGTTGCGCCCCGTGACGTCAGCGTGATCAGCCGTACCGACGGCACCGTGGTGCTGGCCGACGGCGTCAAATCCGGCGAGCGCGTGGTCAGCGCAGGCGTCAACAGTCTTAAACCCGGACAAGCCGTGAAACTCGACGAGGACAGTCAATGAAAGGCTCTTTCAATCTCTCCGAATGGGCCCTCAAGCATCAGTCGTTCGTCTGGTACCTGATGTTCGTCGCGTTGCTGATGGGGGTGTTCTCTTACTTCAATCTGGGGCGTGAAGAAGACCCTTCGTTCACCATCAAGACCATGGTCATCCAGACCAAATGGCCGGGCGCGACCCAGGAGGAAACCCTCAAGCAGGTCACCGACCGCATCGAGAAAAAACTCGAGGAGCTCGATTCACTCGACTACGTGAAAAGTTACACGCGCCCCGGTGAATCGACGGTCTACGTGTACCTGCGCGACACCACCAGCGCCAAGGACATTCCGGAAATCTGGTACCAGGTGCGCAAGAAGATCGATGACATTCGCGGACAGTTTCCCCAAGGGATTCAGGGGCCCGGATTCAACGATGAGTTCGGTGACGTCTACGGCTCGGTCTACGCGTTTACCGCCGACGGCCTGACCATGCGCCAGTTGCGCGACTACGTGGAACAGGCCCGCGCCGAGATCCGCAACGTGCCGGGTCTGGGCAAGATCGAGATGATCGGCCAGCAGGACGAAGTGATTTACCTGAACTTCTCCACCCGCAAGCTCGCGGCACTGGGCATCGATCAGCGTCAGGTGGTGCAGAGCCTGCAATCGCAGAACGCCGTGACTCCGGCGGGTGTGATCGAGGCCGGGCCTGAGCGTATCTCGGTGCGTACTTCAGGGCAGTTCGCGTCGGAGAAGGATCTGGCCGAGGTCAATCTCAAACTCAATGAGCGCTTCTATCGTCTGGCCGATATCGCCGACATCAGTCGCGGTTATGTTGACCCGGCCACGCCGGAATTCCGTTTCGACGGCAAGCCGGCAATCGGTCTGGCGATTGCCATGCAGAAGGGCGGCAACGTTCAGGAATTCGGCAAGGCGTTGCACCAGCGGATCGACCAGATCACCGCTGATCTGCCGGTTGGCGTCGGCGTCCATACGGTGTCCGATCAGGCCGTGGTGGTGGAAGAGGCGGTTGGTGGCTTCACCAGCGCGCTGTTCGAAGCGGTGATCATCGTGCTGGTGGTCAGCTTCATCAGTCTTGGCGTGCGCGCCGGGCTGGTGGTGGCGTGCTCGATTCCGCTGGTGCTGGCGATGGTGTTTGTGTTCATGGAATACAGCGGCATCACCATGCAGCGGATTTCCCTCGGCGCGCTGATCATCGCCCTCGGTCTGCTGGTGGACGACGCGATGATCACCGTGGAGATGATGGTCACGCGTCTGGAAATGGGCGAGACCAAGGAGCAGGCGGCTACGTTTGCCTACACCTCGACGGCGTTCCCGATGCTCACCGGTACGCTGGTGACCGTTGCCGGCTTCGTGCCGATCGGCCTCAACGCCAGCTCCGCCGGTGAGTACACCTTCACCCTGTTTGCGGTGATCGCGGTGGCCATGCTGGTGTCGTGGATCGTCGCGGTGCTGTTCGCACCGGTAATCGGCGTGCACATCCTCAGCACCAATGTGAAACCTCACGAGGGCGAGCCGGGACGCATTGGTCGGGCATTCAACCACGGTTTGCTGTGGTCGATGCGCAACCGCTGGTGGGCGATCGGCATCACCGTGTTGTGCTTTGTGCTGGCGGTGTTCTGCATGCGCTTTGTGCAAAATCAGTTCTTCCCGTCCTCCGATCGCCCGGAAATCCTCGTCGATCTGAACCTGCCGCAAAACGCCTCGATCGACGAAACCCGCAAGGCCGTGGACAAGCTCGAAGCCACGCTCAAGGGCGACCCGGACATCGTGCGCTGGAGCACTTACATCGGTCAGGGTGCGATCCGTTTCTACTTGCCGCTCGACCAGCAATTGCAGAACCCGTACTACGCGCAACTGGTGATCGTCAGCAAAGACTTCGAGGCCCGCGAAGCCCTCAGCCAACGCCTGCGTGAACGCTTGCACAAGGACTTCGTCGGCATCGGCAGTTACGTGCAGGCGCTGGAAATGGGCCCGCCGGTGGGACGCCCGATCCAGTACCGGGTCAGCGGCAAGGACATCGATCAGGTGCGCAAGCACGCTATTGATCTGGCGACCGAACTGGACAAGAACGAGCACATCGGCGAGATCATTTACGACTGGAACGAGCCGGGCAAAGTGCTGCGCATCGACATTGCCCAGGACAAGGCGCGTCAGCTCGGGCTGTCCTCGGAAGACGTGGCGAAGCTGATGAATAGCATCGTCAGCGGCTCGCCACTGACCCAGGTCGATGACGATATCTACCTGATCAACGTCGTCGGCCGCGCGGTGGATTCCGAACGCGGCACCCCGGAAACCCTGCAGAACCTGCAGATCGTCACACCCAACGGCACGTCGATTCCGCTATTGGCCTTTGCCACCGTGCGGTATGAGCTGGAGCAACCGCTGGTGTGGCGTCGTGACCGTCTGCCGACCATCACCATCAAGGCCTCGGTGCGCGACGAGATCCAGCCGACCGACCTGGTGAAACTGCTCAAGCCGTCGATTGATGCGTTCGCTGAAAAACTCCCGGTCGGCTACAAAGTCGCCACGGGCGGTACGGTCGAGGAAAGCGGCAAGGCCCAGGGACCGATCGCCAAGGTCCTGCCGTTGATGCTGTTTTTGATGGCGACCTTCCTGATGATCCAGTTGCACAGCGTGCAGAAGATGTTCCTGGTGGCAAGTGTCGCGCCGCTGGGTCTGATCGGTGTGGTGCTGGCGCTGGTGCCGACCGGTACGCCGATGGGCTTCGTGGCGATCCTGGGGATCCTCGCACTGATCGGTATCATCATCCGCAACTCGGTGATTCTGGTGACGCAGATCGATGAGTTCGAGCAGAAGGGCTATACGCCGTGGGATGCGGTGGTGGAAGCGACCGAGCACCGGCGTCGGCCGATCCTGCTGACGGCTGCGGCGGCGAGCATGGGCATGATTCCGATTGCCCGGGAAGTGTTCTGGGGGCCAATGGCCTACGCGATGATTGGCGGGATCGTGGTCGCGACGTTGCTGACCCTGCTGTTTCTGCCGGCGCTGTATGTGGCCTGGTACAAGATTCGCGAGCCGAAGAAAGAGACCGCATAAGGCAAAAGCAAAAGATCGCAGCCTGCGGCAGCGCATACAGGAAATCCCATGTCGGCGCTGCTGCAGACTGCGATCTTTTGATCTTCAGCCAACCCGCCGCCAGACACTCGCCAGCCAAGGCTGCTGCTCGCGCGGCAATCCCGCCGGCCGGTAGTAATGCTCAAGCTCGACAAACCCCGCCGCCGTCAGCAACCCGCGCCACGCGTCCAAGTCGTGATATGAGCCGTAGCGTGGCCCATTCCAGCCCTCACGGTTATTCCCGCGCGGATTGGAACTGAACAACACCCCACCCGGCTTCAGCGTGCCATGCAACTGCTTGAGCACTCGCGGCAACTCCTGCAACGGCACATGAAACAGCACCGCATTGGCGAAGATGCCGTCGAAGCGCTCGGCCGGCAGATCGAGTTTCAGAAAGTCCTGCTGCCAGACCTCGCAACCGCTGTCCTCACGGGCCATGCGCGCAAATTCCTCTGAGCCATCAAGGCCGACCGCGACGTGGCCCATGCGGGTGAACGTCTGCAAATCACGGCCGGGGCCGCAGCCGAAATCGAGCAGGGTGAACGGCGCCGGACCCTGGATGTGGCGAAGCAAGGCGTCGATGTTCTGGCTGACATCGTGATCGCGGGTGCCTTCGCGGAAGTCTTCGGCCACCGAGTTGTAGTGGCCGAGGGTGGTGGCGGTGATCTGTTCCAGATCGGTGGGAGTCTGTTTCATGGGGCGGACTGTTTGGGGGAGTTGAGCAGACTATAAGCGCTTTCGCGCTTTAAAAGATCGCAGCCTTCGGCAGCTCCTACAGAAGATCGCATTCCCCTGTAGGAGCTGCCGAAGGCTGCGATCTTTTGATCTTGCTTCAGCGCTTGTTCAGACCTCTGGCGAGGCGATCGCCGCCCAACTGAATCACCGCCACCAACGCCACCAGCAACACAATCACCGTCAGCATGATCTGGCTGTCGAAACGTTGATAACCGTAGCGGTAAGCGATATCGCCCAAACCGCCGGCGCCAATCGCTCCGGCCATGGCTGACGAGTTGATCATCGTCACCAGCGTAATCGTGAACCCGCCGACGATCCCCGGCAGCGCTTCAGGCAACAGCACATGCCAGACGATGTGCCAGCGCCGGCAGCCCATGGCTTGCGCCGCCTCGATCAAGCCGTGATCGACCTCACGCAGACTCACTTCGGCAATCCGCGCAAAGAACGGCGTCGCGGCGATGGTCAGCGGCATCACCGCCGCCCACACACCGTACGTGGTGCCGACAATCAGCCGGGTGAACGGAATCAGCGCGACCATCAGAATCAGAAACGGGATCGAGCGGAACAGATTCACGAACGCGCCCAGCGCCCGGTTGAGCAGCGGCGCCTGATAGATCCCGCCCTTGTCGCTGGTGACCAGAATCACCGCCATCGGGATCCCCACCAGCAAGGCGATCAGCGACGACACGCCGACCATCAGGAAGGTGTCAATGAAACCCTGGAGCAAGCGATCAAACCACATAACCCGATACCTCCACTCGTTGCGCCCACTGCCCGGCGCGCTCGCGCAATTGTTCGGCACTCAAGGATGAGCCGCTGACCGCCAGCAACAGGTGTCCCAGCGCGTGGCCCTGAATCCGCTCGACGCCGCCCTGCAGCAACTTCACGCGTCCGCCGAGAGCGGCGAACAGCGCCGCCAGATCCGGCTCGTCGGCGGCGCCACCGGTGAACTGCAAACGCAATACCACCGCCGCGCCCGGGGAGGGCGGCTGGGCATGCAGACGGCTTTGCAGCTCTTCCGGCAGTGCGTGTTGCAGCGGCGCGAGCAAGGTCTGACTGACCTCGTGTTGCGGATTGCCGAATACCTCCCAGACCGGGCCTTGCTCGACGATCCGCCCGTGTTCCAGCACTACCACGCGGTCGCAGATTTCGCGGATCACCGCCATTTCATGGGTGATCAACACGATGGTCAGGCCGAGGCGCCGGTTGATCTCGCGCAGCAGGCCGAGGATCGACTGAGTGGTCTCGGGATCGAGCGCCGAAGTGGCTTCGTCGCACAGCAGAATGTCCGGGTCATGCACCAATGCGCGGGCGATGCCGACACGCTGTTTCTGCCCGCCGGAAAGCTGCGCCGGGTAAGCCTTGTGCTTGGCTTGCAGGCCGACCAGTTCGAGCAGCTCACGAACCTTCTGCTCGCGTTGCGCCTTCGGCACGCCCGCGACTTTCAGCGGCAGTTCGACGTTCTGCCACACGGTCTTGGCCGACATCAGGTTGAAGTGCTGGAAGATCATGCCGATGCGCCGCCGCAGCGTGACCAGCCGGTCTTCATCGAACTCGCCGATGTCGACCTGATCGATCAGCACCCGTCCCGCCGTCGGTTGTTCCAGACGATTGATCGTGCGGATCAGTGACGATTTGCCGGCGCCGCTGCGGCCGATGATGCCGAACACCTCGCCGCGCTGGATCGCCAGGTCGATGCCTTGCAGGGCCGCGATTGGGCCTTGTCGACCTTCGTAGGTTTTACCCAGGCCGATGAAGCGCACGTGGGCGCGATTCAGCTCGGGATGCAGTTCGGTTTTTTCAGCATGTTTTGGCTCTGGAATCTCCAGTCGCCGTTGGATCGCGGCGGTCATGTTCAGCTTTCCCAACCGGCCTGATACAGCTTGCCGTGAGCCTTGTCCAGCGCGGCGCGAACGGCCGGCGAGTGCTGGTAGATGTCGACGAATTTGATCAGGCGCGGGTCGTCCTTGCTCTTCGGCTGGATGACGAACTGGATCACGTATTCCTTGTGGTCGAGGCCGTCGAACAGCAGTGCGGAGCCGGCGTCGAAGGTCTTCGCCAGACGAATGTAGGCCGGGTAGCCCTGGACCAGATCGGCGTCATCGTAGGCGCGCACCAGTTGCACGGCTTCGACTTGCAGAATCTTGATCTTCTTCGGGTTGGCGACGATGTCGTCTTCGGTGGCCTTGTAGCCGACGCCAGGTTTGAGGGTGATCAGGCCAGCCTTGGCCAGCAGTTGCAGACCGCGACCGCTGTTGATCGGGTCGTTGGCGATGGCGACGCTGGCGCCTTCGGGCAACTCGTCGAAGCTTTTGTATTTTTTCGAGTAGAGGCCGACGTTGTTGATGATCCCCGGGGCGAACGGCACCAGGTCAAAACCGGAGGCCGCCTTGGCGTTTTCGAGGAACGGGATGTGCTGGAAGTAGTTCACGTCGATGTCGCCGGCGGCGAGGCTGACGTTCGGTGCGATCCAGTCGGTGAACTCCACCAGCTCGACTTTCAGGCCTTGTCTGGAGGCTTCCTCGACGGCGGCTTCCAGCGGAATCGCGAAGGCAGCGGTGGTGCCGATTTTCAGTGGTGCATCGGCGGCGAACACCGCCGAGCTGAACAGGCCGAAGGCCAGGGCCAGTGCTTTGACTGGGTGGGACAGAAGTTTCTTGGTCATGGTGATTTTTCCAGTCAGTGCATGAATTTTGTGGTGTCTGGTCGGGCCTCATCGCTGGCAAGCCAGCTCCCACAGGTTTTATGAACGCCACAGACCCTTGTGGGAGCTGGCTTGCCAGCGATGCTTTTAGCGGCGGTACGAAGATCCGGTATGTTGCTCAGGTAACTGCGCCCCTGCGTGAAACAGCTTTTCGCGCAGGCTGCCGCTGTCATACGCAGTCTTGTACGACCCGCGCCGCTGCAACTCCGGAATCACCAGCTCGATGAAATCGACATAGCTTTCCGGGGTCACGATGCGCGTCAGGTTGAAGCCGTCGAGACCGGTTTCAGCGATCCACGCTTCCAGTTCATCGGCCACTTGCTCAGACGAGCCGACCACGGTGATGTAGCGGCCACCGAGAGCGTGCTGGTCGAGCAATTTGCGGCGGGTCCAGTCGTTGTTCTGCAGGTTTTTGGTCGCGGACTGGATGGCGTTGCTCTTGACGTACTGGATCGGCTCGTCGATTTCGTATTGAGAAAAATCGATGCCGGTGGACGCCGAGAAGTGCGCCACACCGGCCTCGGCACTGGCATGACTCAAGTACTCGGCGTGCTTGGCCCACGCGGCTGCTTCGGTGGCGCCGACGATCACGTTGAGGCCCATGAACACCTTGATATCCTCAGGATTGCGCCCGGCCTCGACCGCGCTGGCGCGGACCTTGTCCACCTGCACCTTGGTCGACGGTTTGTTCTGGCCGCTGATGAACACGCACTCGGCGTGACGCCCGGCGAACAGCAATCCACGATCGGAACTGCCAGCCTGGAACAGCACAGGCGTGCGCTGCGGCGACGGCTCGCAGAGGTGATAACCCTCGACTTGATAGAATTCGCCGTGGTGCTCGACCTTGTGCACCTTCTCCGGCTGGGCGTAGATGCGCTGCACGCGGTCATTGAGTACCGCACCGTTTTCCCAACTGCCCTCCCAGAGTTTGTAGAGCACTTCGAGGTACTCGTCGGCCTGATCGTAGCGACGGTCATGCTCGACCTGTTCGCGCAGGCCCATGGCCTTGGCGGCGCTGTCGAGGTAACCGGTGACGATGTTCCAGCCGACCCGACCGCGGCTCAGATGATCGAGCGTGGACATGCGGCGGGCGAACAGATAGGGCGGTTCATAGGTGAGGTTGGCGGTGAGGCCGAAACCGAGATTTTTCGTCACCGCCGCCATGGCTGACACCAGCAGCAGCGGGTCGTTGACCGGCAACTGGATCGACTCTTTCAGCGTGACATCCACCGAGTTCTGGTAGACGTCGTACACGCCGACGATGTCGGCGATGAACAGCCCGTCAAACAGCCCGCGCTCCAGCAACTGCGCCAGTTCTGTCCAGTACTCGATGGTGTTGTAGCGCGTCGACGTGTCGCGTGGATGCGTCCACAGGCCGTGGTTGATGTGGCCGATGCAGTTCATGTTGAACGCGTTGAGCAGGATCTTCTTTTTCGCGCCGCTCATCAGATCGTTCCTCGCAGCGGAGGCTTTTCATCGTTGAGGTAGTAATTGCCCACCGCGTGATACTTCCAGCGCACCGGGTCATGCAGAGTGTGCACGCGAGCGTTGCGCCAGTGGCGGTCGAGGCCGTGCTCGATCAGCGTTGCCTGGCTGCCAGCCAGTTCGAACAGCGTGCTGCCGGCGGCAAGCGAGATTTCAGTGCTGATCGCCCGTGCTTCGGCGACGGCAATCGACGCGGCAGCGACGGTTTCGGTATTAGTCTCGGCCTGGGCCTTGTCGAGAAATTCGCCGGCGCGTTCAAGCAGCGCTTCGGTGGCGTGCAGGCGGATGCTCAAGTGGCCGAAACTCTTCAGGGTCAGCGGGTCTTCGGTGGCCTTGTCGGTGCCGGAGTCGATCCACGGACGCGTCTTGCTACGCACAAAATGCAGGGCATCTTCGTAAGCGGCGCGGGCGATGCCGGTGTCGATGGCAGCGTGGAGGATCTGCGCCAGCGGGCCGACCGTGGTCGGACGCTCGAAGGCGCTCTGGAACGGAATCACGTCGTCGGCGGCGACGTAGACGTCTTCGAACACCACCGAACCGCTGCCGGTGGTGCGCTGGCCGAAACCGCTCCAGTCGTCGATCACCGTCAGGCCTTGGCTGTCACGCGGGACGAAGGCCAGTTGCTGCACGCCATTTTCATCAACCACCGACGTCGGGATGCGCTGCGCGTAGATCGCGCCGGTCGCATAAAACTTGCGCCCGTTGATGCGGTAGCCGTCGCCGTCACGCTTGAGGCGGGTGACGCGGTCGTGGGCGGTTTTGGTACCGAGTTCCGCCAAGGCGTTGCCGAAGCGCTGGCCGGCCAGCACCTCGGCGTACAGCCGTTGTTTCTGCTCGTGGCTGCCGTTAACGCGCAGCACTTCGAGGGCGTAGAAATGGTTCTGCGGAATCTGCCCCAGAGAGCCGTCAGCCTGAGCGATCAGGGCGATGACTTTGGCCAGGGTCACGTTGGACACGCCGGCACCGCCGTATTCCTTGGGCACGCTGATGCCCCACAGGCCGGAGCGGGAAAACACGTCGAGTTCCGGCAGTGGCAGGCGGCGTTCACGGTCGCGCACGGCACTGTCGCGTTTGAAATCTTCGGCCAGATCGCTGGCGACGATCAGGGCTTGCTCATCGCTGGTGATGACCGCGACGGGGTGGGAAAAAGTCATGGTTCTCTCCAATGCCTTTGAGAAAGTGTGCGGTCGTCAGATCCAGGAATGGCGGGCCGGCAAAGTACCGTTCAGGCGATAGGCGCCGACCGCGTGATATTTCCAGCGCACCGGGTCGTGCAGGGTGTGTACGCGGGCGTTGCGCCAGTGGCGGTCGAGGTTGAATTCGGCGAGGGTCGCGCGGCTGCCGGCCAGTTCGAAAAGCTTTTCGCTGGCCAGCAGTGAAATCTCGGTGGTCAGCACTTTGGCCTCGGCCACGGCAATCGAGGCGCGGGCGGCGGACTCGGCGGTGAGCGGTGCGGCGTGCACCTGATCCAGCACTTGCCCGGCCTTGCGCAGCAATGCCTCGGCGGCGTGCAGTTCGATTTTCAGTTTGCCGATGTCGGCGATCACGTAGAGGTCATCGCTGGCGCGTTCCACCTTGGCGTCGATCCACGGCCGTGCGCGGGTTTTGACGAATTCGATGGCGTCGTCGATGGCACCTCGGGCGATACCAGCGTCGATGGCCGCTTGAATCAGCTGCGACACGGCACCTTGGGTATTCGGCTTCTCGTTGATCTTCCAGTTGTCGACGACCAGGCTCGACTCGACGCGCACGTTGTTCAGCACAATCGTGCCGCTGGCGGTGGTGCGCTGCCCGAAGCCCGACCAGTCATCAACGATGCGCAGGCCCGGGGTGCCACGGCGGACGAAGGCCAGCACTTGCTTGCCGTCGTCATTGAGCGCCTTGACCGCCACCCAGTGCGCGAACAGCGCGCCGGTGGAATAAAACTTCTGGCCGTTGAGCACATAGTCATCGCCGTCGGCGGTGATGCGCGCTTTCAATTCCAGGGTATTTTTGGTGCCGCGTTCAGGGCCGGCATTGCCGATGCGCCAGCCTTCCAGAACACTCTGGAACAGCTGTTGTTTCTGCGCCTCGGTGGCGCTGCCGAGCACCAGATTGATGATGCCGAACTGGTTCTGCGGGATCTGTCCCAGCGCCGGGTCGGCCGCGGAAATGATCGCGAACACCTCGGCCAACGTGACAAACGAAACCTGTGGGCCGCCGTATTCACGGGGGATGGCAATGCTGCCCAGACCGCTGCGGGTGAACTGTTCGATTTCCGACCACGGCAGCTTGCGCTGGCGGTCGCGCCTGGCGGCCTGCACGCGGGCGACTTGCGCCAGCTCATGGGCGGCCTTGATGGCTTGGGTGTCGTTGCGCAAGACCTGCGCGGGCAACAACAACGGGGCGATGTCCAGATCCGACTGGACGTTTGCATCGGCCAGACTGGACATCAGTGCCGCTCCCTGGCTGCACGCAATGCCCTGGCGATCTGCACTGGGGTGATTGTGTTCCGGACCATACTACCTACCTCACATCTCATGAAAAACGCCGCAAAAGTGCGGCGAACGAAAGAATGTCCGGTGGTCCGGTTCATATACCCTAAGCGTGTATAAATATTAAATAAACTAACTTTTAGGAATATGTATAGAAGGGGCGGTGGTCGGGTTGGTTAACAGTCTCTCAGCCGTGGCAATACAACCTGTGGTGAGGGGATTTATCCCCGACCGGCCGCGCAGCGGCCCTTTCTGAATCATAAAAAACGGGATTGCTTCGCAGTCCATCGGGGCGGTACGACTTCCCTGGATCCCCTCACTACAAAGCCCCATGAGTACAGGAATGCGGCATCAATCCTTGGTCGATTCAGCGGCCTTCAGATCCTGGCGCAGCGGCACCTTCAGATAAGGATTCACGCAACCGATCTTCAGCGTCCGTGGCGGTGCCCAGCGTGAGTTGTTGCCGACCCAGTCGATGACGCAGTAGGTTACGTCGAGGCGCAGATCCTCACCGCCCTCGACAATCACTGCCGGTGGCACCCAGACCTGAATCGGCAGGCCGACATCGGCAGCGGTGATTCGGGCCAGGTCCATGCGCACATCGCCCCAGCGCAAGGTGATGGCGTCGTCCTCGGCCATGTTCCGGTAGGGTTCGATGGTCAGGGGCACACCGCGTTTGATCTGATTGGGGTTCACGCCCTGGCGGCGGATGGTGTCGGGTACCGTGACCGGCGCCAGTTGCTGATTCTCGTCACCGCACAACGCCGAAGGCTGGCCGCCTGGGCAGTCGAGCTTGACTTGAACCCGGGTTGCCGCCGACAGCGCCGGTCCCTGCCCGATTTGCATGACCCGATAGTGAATCCGTGCGGTACCGCTGGCGATGAAGCTCTCCGGCACTCGCAGACTGACCGATGTGCCGAGGTCTTCACTGGTCAGGACGCGTGAGGCGACGTAGCAGTTGTTCCAGAACAGTTCGATCAGATCGCCGGCGTCCATACCGGGGTACGGCAGAACATCGATCAGCAGATGCGCGGCCGCGGCCAGGTTGACGGCGTTTTTCTGCGCGGCTGCCAGGTGTGGGGCTGCCAGTTCGGGGGTATGCGAAGTGCGGATCATCGGGCTCTCTCCTTGAAATCTTGCGGCGAATTCCGTTTCTTGAAAAAACAAAAGGCGTGATGAATCGGTTATGCAGCCTGAACTTTTGTTCAGACTCAGTGCGAATTGATTCAACTAGTGGGTGCCGGTTGACGACTAGATAAGAGTGTGCGGGAAAGAGTGTCAATAGAGTGTCTTAGTTAATCCGTGAATTACCGATTAATCAGAAGATTCCTACGTTGTGCAGTCACGCTGCCTAGCCGCAATGGCGAATGGAACTACGGTTTTTTGGCAGTTTTTATTGTTTTAGTGCAGGCGAGTTTGGATCGTTTCGCAGGCAAAGAGATGCGCAACGGATTAAGCCCAACGGCTGCAGAACATGTATGTATTGTTTTGACAGGTTTTAGAATGGAGGGGCTTAGATGTTAGTGTAGGCGGGAAAAGTATAACTTCCATCCATGGAAGTTAATGACTCCAGACAATAAGCTTCTCAGGCGTGATTCAGAAACTTGCTGAGAAACTGTTTGGTGCGCTCTTCTTTCGGGTTGGCAAACAAGGCTTTGGCTTCGCCTTGCTCGACGATCACGCCCTTGTCAAAAAACACCACACGGTTGGCCACATCGCGGGCGAACCCCATTTCGTGAGTGACGATGACCATGGTGCGTTTTTCTTCAGCCAGACCACGAATGGTCGCCAACACTTCGCCGACCAGTTCCGGGTCGAGCGCCGAGGTCGGTTCGTCGAACAGGATCACTTCCGGTTCCATCGCCAGCGCCCGGGCAATCGCCACGCGCTGTTGCTGACCGCCGGAGAGACGACGCGGATACGCATCTTCCTTGCCGGCCAGACCGACCTTGGCCAACAGCTTCATGCCCAGGGTAACGGCTTGTTCGCGCGGCATCTTCTTGACCACGATCGGCCCTTCGATGACGTTTTCCAGGGCGGTGCGGTGCGGGAACAGGTTGAAGTTCTGGAATACGAAACCTACGTGCTGGCGCAGGTTGCGCACCAGGCTTTGTTGCTGGCTCAGAGGACGGCGGGTATCGATCTCGATATCGCCGACCTTGATCCGGCCGCTGGTGGGCTCTTCAAGGAAATTCAGGCAGCGCAGGAACGTGGTTTTACCCGAACCGCTGGGGCCGATGATGGCCACGACCTCGCCTTCCTTTACTTCAAGATCGATGCCTTTGAGCACCTCTTGACCCTTGAACTGCTTTGTCAGTTTTTCCACGACAATCATGGGTCAGGACTCCTGGTCGTGCCGATTGGCCCGCTCTTCCAACTTGTTCTGCAGATGCGAGAGCACCGTGGCCAGAATCCAGTAGATCAGCGCGGCGGCAAGATACATGGTGAAGACTTCGAAAGTCCGGGCGGTAATCAGCTGTGCCTGGCGGAACAGTTCCGGCACCTGAATGGTGGCGGCCAGTGCCGTGTCCTTGACCAGTGAAATGAAGCTGTTGCCCAACGGCGGCAGCGCCGTGCGCATGGCCTGCGGCAGGATGGCCCGGCGCAGGGTTTGCGCACGGGTCATGCCGATGCTCGCAGCGGCCTCCCATTGACCACGTTCGATCGAACCGATCGCCGCGCGGAGGATTTCACAGGCGTAGGCGGCCATGTTCAGCGAGAAGCCGATCAGCGCCGCCGGCAGCGGATCCAGTTCCAGACCCAGTTGCGGCAAGCCGTAATAGATCACGAACAGTTGCACCAGCAACGGCGTGCCGCGGAAGAACGACACGTAGATGCGGGCAATCCAGCTCACCAGTTTGAAGCGCGACAGGCGCATCAAGGCCAGGCCGAAGCCCAGCAGCAAGCCGAAGAACATGCCGCCCAGGCTGAGGATAACCGTGTAGTACGCGCCCTTGAGCAGAAAGGGCGCGGAGTCCAGTGCGAGTTGGAAAGCTTCTTCCATTATTTGGTGACGTCAGCGTTGAAGTATTTCTTCGACAGCTTCTCAAGGGTACCGTCGGCACGCAGCTCGTCGAGGGCTTTGTTCACCGCAGCCAGCAGCTCAGGCTCGCCTTTGCGCAGGGCGATACCGGATTCCTGACGGGAGAACGCTTCACCGGCAGCCACGGTTTTCGGGGCTTTCTTGGCGTATTCCAGTGCGGCCAGACGGTCGATCAAAATGGCGTCGGTGCGGCCGTTGTTCAGGTCGGCGAACTTGGTCGGATCATCGTCGTAGGTGCGCACGTCAGCGCCCGGCACGTTGGCGCGAACCCATTGTTCGTAGTTGGTGCCCAGGCCGACACCGACTTTCTTGCCAGACAGGTCGGCAGCGGTCTTGATGTTCAACTTGGCTTCCTTGTCCTTCAGCACCAGCGCCTGGATCCCGGAAACGGTGTACGGCTCGGAGAAGTCATATTTCTTCTTGCGCTCGTCGGAGATGGTCACTTGGTTGACCACGACGTCCAGACGCTTGGATTCCAGCGCGGCGAGGATACCGTCCCACTTGGTCGGCTGAATCTTGGCTTTCACGCCGAGTTTCTGCGCCAGGGCTTCGGAGAGCTCGACTTCGAAACCGGACAGTTTGCCGTCGGCGTCAACGAAGCTGAACGGTGGGTAAGTGCCTTCCAGGCCGACGTTGATGACGCCTTTGTCCTTGATCTGTTGCAGCTGCTCACCGGCGGTTGCCTGGCCGATCAGGCCGGCGCTCAGTGCAAGGCCCAGCGAACCTACCAGCAGAGTGCGACGTAGTGCGGAAAAATTCATGACAAGCCCCTGTGTTTTCTTATGGAAGACGCTTAAGGAAAGTTGGCGAATCCGGGAGTTCAACGACTGCGTTATCGTGCCCTAAAGCAGCTTATGCGTCTTGCCCGAAATTCGCCTGCGGCGAGACTATAAGATGTCTGTTTTAGACTTGAAAATACTTAATGATCTTTCTGTTATTCCAATTTCGAATATATATGATCAATTGTGGCGAGGGGATTTATCCCCAATGGGGCGCGAAGCGGCCCTCTCTTCTGACTTGAAGAGCAGGGGACTGCTGCGCAGTCCAACGGGGATAAATCCCCTCACCACAGAAATTCTTGCAGCAGTGAGGATCAGCTTGTCAGCGAATCCCTGTAGGCAAACAACGCCGGCGCTCCACCGGTATGCAGGAAGATGATCGGGCCCTCGTCGAAACGCTGGCGGCCGATCCCGTCGAGCAGACCAGCCATGGCCTTGCCGGTATACACCGGGTCGAGCAACACCGCGTCCTGACTGGCCAACAGTTTCACCGCCGCCAGTGTCCCGGCATTCGGCTCGCCGTAACGCGGACCGAAGTATTCGTCCCACAACTCGACTTTGAAGTTCACTGGCAATTTCACGCCCAGCAGGTCCGCCGTACGTTCGGCCAGACCTTGCACTTTCGGGCGCTGATCTTCTTCGCTGCGCGATACCGTCACGCCGATCACCGGCAATTGCGGCAGCGCTTCGCTCAACGCCAGCGCCAGACCACTGTGGGTCCCGGCGCTGCCCGAGGCCAGCACCACGGCGGCGAATTCCAGGCCGGTGTCCTTGATCTGCTCGGCCAGTTCCAGACCGGCACGCACGTAGCCCAATGCACCGAGAGCATTGGAGCCACCGATCGGCACCAGATACGGTTTCTTGCCATTGCTGCGCAGGCGCACGGCGAGTGCGGCGAGTTGTTCGTCGGCGTTGTCGAGGTTGTCCACCAACTCGACCTTGGTGTCGAACAGATCGAGCAGCAGACGGTTGCCGTTGCCGGTGTAATTGCTGTCATCGG
Source organism: Pseudomonas sp. 22189 (assembly GCF_052045635.1). Taxonomy (NCBI): domain Bacteria; kingdom Pseudomonadati; phylum Pseudomonadota; class Gammaproteobacteria; order Pseudomonadales; family Pseudomonadaceae; genus Pseudomonas; species Pseudomonas sp. 22189. The sequence continues at coordinate 144,304 of NZ_JBQEPG010000007.1, read as the reverse complement.
TGCCCAGCGGATTTTCCAGCAGCGCCACGCAACCCAGGCCGAGTCTGGCCGCCAGCGCGGCGGTCTGGCGTACGTGGTTCGATTGCAAGGCACCGGCGGTGATCAGCGTGTCGGCGCCTTGGGCGAGGGCGTCGGCGGCGAGGTATTCGAGTTTGCGCAGTTTGTTGCCGCCCATGGCCAGCGGCGTCAGGTCATCGCGTTTGATGTACACATCGCGGCCCAGCCAGGCGGACAGGCGTTCGAGTTTTTCCAGAGGCGTCGGTTGGCCGAGCAGGTCGAAACGGTTAAAGCGATCCAGCTGTTGTTTGATCATGAGCCCGTACTGGCGGAGGAAGATGACAGGACTATAGGCAGGCCGTTTTAACGGGGCAACCGTGAATTACTTATAGCCAAATGTGCTTAGGCCAGCACTATCGGTTCTTAATTCGTCCTTGTGGGCATGTCGTAAAGTAGTCGCCGTTGACGCGGCCAGACCGGCCGCCTGTGAGGAGTCTTTACCGTGAGTGAGCGTTCCAGCCATTGGCAATTGCAGACCATCGTCAGCCAACTGCGTACCGCGCGGGATCAGTGGCGTACCCAGAATGGCCGGGCCAGTGGCGAGCAGGGTGGTCGCGAGTTGCCGTCCCGCGCGGCGATGGCCGAGATTCTCGAGGCGCTGTGTGGTGCGTTGTTCCCGATGCGGCTGGGACCGGTGGATCTGCGTGAGGAAAGCGAAGACTTCTATGTCGGCCACACCCTCGATACCGCGTTGAATGCCTTGCTGGCGCAGGCGCGGCTGGAATTGCGGTATGTCGCCCGGCACAGCGCGCAAGGCGATGCTGATGTCGAAGCGCAGGCGATCCGCATCATTCAGGACTTCGCCCTGGCCTTGCCGGGCCTGCGCAGCCTGCTCGATACCGACGTGCTGGCGGCCTATCACGGTGACCCGGCGGCACGCAGCGTCGATGAGGTGCTGTTGTGCTATCCGGGGATTCTGGCGGTGATTCACCATCGTCTGGCGCACCATCTGTATCGCGCCGGGTTGCCGTTGCTGGCGCGGATCAGCGCGGAAATTGCGCACTCGGCCACCGGCATCGATATCCACCCGGGCGCGCAGATCGGCCGCAGTTTCTTCATCGACCACGGCACCGGTGTGGTGATCGGCGAGACCGCGATCATTGGCGAGCGGGTGCGGATTTATCAGGCCGTGACCTTGGGCGCCAAGCGCTTCCCGGCCGATGAAGACGGGCAGTTGCAGAAGGGGCATCCACGCCATCCGATTGTCGAGGATGACGTGGTGATTTATGCCGGAGCGACGATTCTGGGACGGATCACTATCGGCCAGGGGTCGACCATCGGCGGTAATGTGTGGCTGACGCGCAGCGTGCCGGCAGGGAGCAACCTGACTCAGGCCAATCTGCAGCATGATGACGGGACGCAGAAGTAAGTTCCTGAATCTGCGTTGCCGCGTCAGGCCTCTTCGCGAGCAGGCTCGCTCCCACACTGGAATGCGTGTCAAATGTGGGAGCGAGCCTGCTCGCGAATGGTTTTTTTGGTCAGACCGAGATAATGGCATTCAGCCAATTCTCCATTGAACGAATCCCCTCAAACCCGCGTCATACCCCTCCTTGGGCTACTGTAGGAAAACTACCGCCTGGCCCTGCGATTAGTCCTTACCACCCTATCCATGTTTAACTTGAACGTTCATTCAAGTTAAACCGGTGGTTCGCTGCCCGCTCACAACAGGAGGCTTGCCTTTGCTGAGTCCGATCATTTCAGCCACGTTTCAACCCCTCGAGGTGCACGTTTCATGAGTGCATCGTCTACCCCCGCCAGCGGTCTGGTGCGCATGAATCCGCCGGTGTTCTACTTCGCCGCGACGGTGATTCTGCTGTTTGGTCTGGTTGTCATCGCCATGCCGGAGCAGGCCGGCGCCTGGTTGCTGGCTGCGCAAAACTGGGCGGCCAATACGGTCGGCTGGTACTACATGCTTGCGATGACGCTGTATCTGGTCTTCGTGGTGGTCACCGCGTTATCGGGCTACGGCAAGATCAAACTCGGTGCCGACCACGACGAACCCGAGTTCAGTTACCTGTCCTGGGCCGGCATGCTGTTCGCCGCCGGGATCAGCATCACGCTGTTCTTCTTCTGCGTGTCCGAACCGCTGACCCACATGCTGCAACCGCCGCAAGGCGAGGCCGGCACTGCCGATGCAGCGCGGCAGGCGATGCAGATTCTGTTTCTGCATTGGGGCCTGCACGGCTGGGGCGTGTTCGCCTTCGTCGGCATGGCGCTGGCCTATTTCGCCTACCGGCATAACCTGCCGCTGGCCTTGCGTTCGGCGCTGTACCCGCTGATCGGCAAGCGCATCAACGGCCCCATCGGTTACGCGGTAGACGGCTTCGGCATTATCGCTACGGTGTTCGGCCTGGGTGCCGACATGGGTTTTGGTGTGCTGCACCTCAACTCGGGTCTGGACTACCTGTTCGGCATCGCCCACACCCAATGGATTCAGGTCGGCCTGATCACGCTGATGATGGGCGCGGCGATCATCGTCGCCGTCTCCGGTGTGGACAAGGGCGTGCGAGTGATGTCCGACATCAACATGTTGCTGGCCTGTGCGCTGCTGCTGTTCGTGTTGTTCGCCGGTCCCACCCAGCATCTGCTCAACACCCTGATCCAGAACCTCGGCGACTACCTCGGCGCGTTGCCGATGAAGAGTTTCGACCTCTACGCCTACGACAAACCAAGCGACTGGCTCGGCGGCTGGACCGTGTTCTACTGGGCCTGGTGGATCGCATGGTCGCCGTTCGTGGGCCTGTTCATCGCGCGGATTTCCCGTGGCCGCACCATCCGCGAATTCGTCTTCGGCGTGCTGCTGATTCCGCTCGGTTTCACCCTGGCGTGGATGTCGATCTTCGGCAACAGCGCCATCGATCAGGTGCTCAACCACGGTATGTCGGCGCTGGGCATGTCGGCCCTCGACAACCCGTCGATGAGTCTTTATCTGCTGCTGGAAACCTACCCGTGGAGCAAAACCGTCATCGCGGTGACGGTGTTCATCAGCTTCGTGTTCTTCGTCACTTCTGCCGACTCCGGCACCGTTGTGCTCTCGACGCTGTCGGCCAAGGGCGGCAACCCGGACGAAGACGGGCCGAAATGGCTGCGGGTGTTCTGGGGCGCGATGACCGCGTTGATCACCAGCGCGCTGCTGTTCTCCGGCAGCATCGATGCGCTGAAATCGGCGGTGGTGCTGACCTCGCTGCCGTTCTCGATGATTTTGCTGCTGATGATGTGGGGGCTGCACAAGGCGTTCTATCTGGAATCGCAGAAGCAGATCGCGCAATTGCATTCGCTGGCACCGGTCTCCGGTTCGCGGCGAGGCACGGGCGGCTGGCGCCAGCGTCTGAGTCAGGCGGTGCACTTCCCGTCGCGCGACGAGGTGTACCGCTTCATGGACACCACGGTGCGTCCGGCGATTGAGGAAGTGACGGCGGTCTTCGTCGAGAAGGGCTTGAACGTGGTCACCCAGCCGGATCCGGCGCACGACAACATCAGCCTGGAAATCGGCCACGGCGAGCAGCATCCGTTCATCTATCAGGTGCAGATGCGCGGCTATTTCACGCCGTCGTTTGCTCGGGGTGGCATGGGTTCCAAGCAGCTCAACAACCGCCGCTACTACCGCGCTGAAGTGCATTTGAGCGAGGGCAGTCAGGACTACGATCTGGTCGGCTACACCAAGGAACAGATCATCAACGACATCCTCGACCAGTACGAACGCCACATGCAGTTCCTGCATCTGGTGCGTTGATCGGCAACTGAGCGCCGGGACGTTTCACGGCTCGGCGCTCAGTACCATGAACAACACCATCGCCGCCATCGGCACTCCGAACACTGCGCTGCCCACCGCGATCTCCGAACCCAGCGGCTGCCCGGCATGCACCACCCCCACCGCACCATTGATCACCGTCAACGCCAGCCACAGCGCGGCGAAGCTGTAGGCCAGAGTCTGCCGGCTGAAGCCAATGCGCTCGCCTATGTAGAGCATCAGGGCGAGCAGGACCAGGCCGAAGAAGATGATGATGGCGGTGTGCATGGGTGTGCCTGCGGGTTATGCGGTGCTTGATCGGACGCCTTCGCGGGCAAGCCCGCTCCCACAGTGATCTCGGTCATTCAGAGATTTGTGTACAACCAAAATCCTGTGGGAGCGGGCTTGCCCGCGAAGGAGCCACCTCGGTGTCATTAAGAGCATAGCCAAGTCAGCCCGCATCAATACAAGCCAACCATTCTCGATCAGACACATTTCGCGACGCATTCAAATGTATCTGGACGGCAAGGCCCTTTCTCGCTGGCTCGCGCCTGCCGTTGGTCGAACCAACTACCGAGCGTTTGTTCACCCAGCTAATATTTCTCAGAGTGTGTATCGTGTGTATAAATCGGTTGCTTACGCCCTAAAGTGACCCGCTCTTGCTGTCGAACAGGGCGAAGGAAATGCGTAGTCGGGAAATGATCAGGATGATCGAGGAGGATGGTTGGTATCTGGTTGCAGTGAAGGGTAGTCACCATCAGGACACGTCAGACGAAGGATTCACGTTTATGAAATTCCCGGTCGTTTTGCACAAGGATGCCGACTCGGACTACGGAGTGATTGTCCCGGATGTACCGGGGTGCTTCTCCGCGGGGAGCACGGTAGCCGAAGCTTTTGAAAATACTCAGGAGGCTCTGGCCCTGCACTATGAGGGGCTGGTGGCTGATGGTGCACCGTTGCCTCGAGTTCGGGACATTGATGCACATCTCGACAACCCGGATTATGCGGGTGGAATCTGGGGTGTCGTCGACTTTGATATCACACCCTATTTCGGCAAGTCGGTACGCTTCAACGCCACGCTGCCCGAGCAACTGCTGGAGCGTATAGATCAAACAGTCCGACGTGATCAGCGCTACAGTTCCCGCTCCGGATTTCTGGCCGCCGCTGCGTTACGCGAATTGTCGGCATAACCTTTAGGAGCTGCCGCAGGCTGCGATCTTTCGCTTTTAAAAGCCAGAATCAAAAGATCGCAGCCTGCGGCCGCTCCTACAGAAGCATGTTCGTCAGGTGCTTTCGCGCTCGATCACATTGCACTGCAACAGGTTCAACCGCTGCACATCATCGCTCGGCAATACCCCAAGGCTTTCCAATACCCGCGTTGCCGCCAGCACGCCGATCTCCAGTGCCGGTGGCTTGATCGTGCTCAGGCTCGGCAACAGCATCTCGGCGAACGGGTAATCGCCGAAGCCGAGCACGGCGCAGTCTTCGGGAATTCTGAGGCCTGCGCGTTGCCCGGCGAGCAGGCCGCCGGCGGCGAGGTTGTCGTTGGCGAAGATGATCGCGTCGGGGCGGGGAGCGGCGTTCATCAGCGTTTCCATCGCTTGCTTGCCGGCTTCGAACGGCGCGCGGTCGGCGTCGGGTGCGAATACCCAAGGCTCAAGGCCGAACTCGCGCACGGTGGCGGCATAACCGTCGCGACGTTCGAGGGCACTGAGGTCACCGAGTGCGCTGTTCTGCACGAAAGCGATGCGGCGATAGCCTTTGTCATGCAGATAACGCGCAGCGCTCACGCCGACTTCATAGTGCGAAAAGCCAATCTGCATCGGCTCGCGATCCGGCTGGTAATCCCAGGTTTCGATCACCGGAATATCCGCCTCGGCGATCATCTTTTCCGTGCCCGAACTATGGAAATGACTGGTCAGCACCAACGCGGCCGGCGACCAGCCAAGAAATGCGCGCACGGCGTTTTCTTCCTGTTCGGTACTGAAGTAACTCGACGCCAGCAGCAGCTGATAACCGTGGCGGCTGAGGGTGTCGCTGAAGCCCTGAATGGTGTTGGCAAAAATCGGTCCGGAGATATTCGGAATCACCATGCCGACGATTTTCCCCCGCGCCGAGGCCAGGCCGCCGGCCACCAGATTCGGCACGTAACCCAGCTTGGCGACCACCGCCGCGATCCGCTCGCGGCGTTCCGGCGAGACGGTTTCCGGCTGATTGAAATAGCGCGACACGGTAATCGCCGAGACGCCAGCCTCGCGCGCCACTGCATTCAGGGTCACGCGTCCGGCGCCACGGCGTTTGCGGGGCTTTTCCTGGCTCAAGGCTCGATCCTTCTTAAAAACCAAAACGCATATAAAAGTAATTTTTTAGTATTGGACGCTCTATGCCGAGCTTGCCAATACTGACGATGTTAGCGCTAACAAAGCGCATTGTCTGCTACTCGCTCGAGCGAATGCCCAAGACACCGATTCAGGCGCTGTCGTCGCAGAACGGCAGCGGTTCAGGGCCAATTTCGAGCGGGCAACCATGCACAACACTCCTGGGGCGACACACAAACTGGCGCAATCGATTCGCGCCGCTGGCTGGATCTTTACCGGGCTGGCGGCGTTGCCGCTGCCCACGGCTTTCGCCGCCGACAGCAGCGAACAAGAGCCGACCCTCAAGTCCGTCACGGTGACCGCTACCCGCCGCGAAGAGTCGCTGCAAAAAGTGCCGGTGGCAGTGTCGGTGATCGACGGCGAACAACTGGAGCGCGACAACCGTAACGGCGTGGCAAGCATCGTCCAGCAAGTGCCGTCGCTGAATTTCCGCACTGGGGCGTCGAACAAGGACACCTCGTTGTTTGTGCGGGGCGTCGGCACGATTTCCACCTCGCCCGGCGTCGAGCCAACGGTGGCCACGGTGATCGATGGCGTGGTCTATGCGCGTCCCGGTCAATCGACGCTCGACCTGCTGGATCTGGAGCGCGTCGAAGTGCTGCGTGGCCCGCAAGGCACGCTGTTCGGCAAGAACGCCTCGGCCGGTGTGCTCAACATCACCAGCAAGGCGCCGACCGACGAGACCCACGGTTACATCGATCAGTCGTACTACAGCGGCAACGAAAGCCGCACCCGTTTCGGCATTGGCGGCAGCCTGATTCCGGACACGCTCAAGGGGTCGATCAGCACCCTGTTCGGCACGTACGACGGCAACGTCGATAACCAGCACAACGGCCAGGAAGTCAACGGCTACAACCATCGCGGGGTGCGCGGCAAACTCGAATTCACCCCGAACGACGACGTCACCTTCACCTTGATTGCCGACTACATGCAGTCCCACGACGACGGCCCCAACGGCGTGGTCAGCAAGTCGCTGACCCCGGCCTTCGCCAACGCGCTGGGCCCGGTCTACGCCAGCAGCCACAACCGCGACATCAACACCGATACCCGCAGCCATGTCGAGGACACCAACAAGGGCCTGTCCGGCCAGCTCGACTGGCAACTGGGCGATTACACCCTGACGTCGATTACCGCGTGGCGTGGCTGGGACAATACGCAGTATCAGGACGGCGACCGTCTCGGTACGGTGACGGCGGCGTTCCCCGGCACGGCGGACAAGGGCGATCTGGCCTTCGATCAATATTCGCAAGAGCTGCGTTTGGCCTCGCCGAAGGGTGAATTCCTCGAGTACGTCGGCGGCCTGTTCTACATGCACGGCAAGGACGACGAGACCTATCAGCGCACGCTGACTACCACCACGCGTACCGACCGTGGCGTCGCCAATTACAGCACCACCAGCGACAGCTATGCGGTGTTCGGTGAGAGCACGCTGAACTTCACGTCCGACTTTCGCGGCATCGCCGGCCTGCGCTACACCCACGATGATCTGGAATACGAACACCGCCGCGTCTCGACCTCGGCGACCACGGTCAGCGGCATTCAACCGGCCACCAGCAGTTCCGGTTCGGTGGACGAGGACGGCTGGTCCGGTCGGCTCGGCGTGCAGTACGACCTCAGCGATGCAGTCACCACGTACCTGACCTATTCGCGCGGCTACAAAGGCCCGGCCTACAACGTGTTCTTCAACATGCAGCCGCGTGACACCGAAGCGCTGAAACCGGAGACCTCGAACACTTGGGAGGCGGGTATCAAGGCCACCGGCTGGAACAACCGGCTGACCACCAACCTCGCGGTGTTCCACAGCGATTACGACAACTACCAGGCGAATTTTTTCGACACGGTCGCCGGGCAAGTGGTGACGCGCCTGATCAACGCCGGCAGCGTCAGCACCGAAGGCGTCGAACTCGATTACGCCTTGCAGGCGACCCAGCAACTCAAGTTCTCCGGGGCGCTGGCTTACACCCGTGCGCGCATCGACCAGTTCAGCTGCCCGGTGGGCGCGGCGGCGTCGTGCAACGTCAATGGCAAACCGCTGCCGTTCAGTCCGGACTGGAAAAGCTACGTGCGCGCCGACTACAGCATCCCGCTGGACAACGGCCTCGATATCGAACTCGGCACCGACTACAGCTGGCAGAGCGAAGTGCAGTACGACATCAGCCAGAACGCCGACACCAAACAAGGCGCTTACGGCATCTGGAACGCCAGCGTCGCGCTCGCCGATTACAGCAACGGCTGGCGTGTGGCGCTGCTGGGCAAGAACCTCGCCGACAAGTCCTACTCACCGTTGCTGGCCAGCGGCGGCAGCTACATCTACCGCGCTGTGCCTCGGGATGACGAGCGTTACTTCGGCGTGCAACTGCGCAAGGATTTCTGAGATGAGCAGACAGCTGAAACTTGGCGCCTTTCTCATGGCCACCGGGCACCACGTCGCCGCGTGGCGTCACCCGCAGGTACCGGCCAATGCCGGCCTGGATTTCGCCCACTACAAGCGTCTGGCGCAGATTGCCGAGGCGGCGAAGTTCGACACGCTGTTCGTCGCCGACAGTGTGGCCGCGCCGACGCAGGACATCGCCAGCCACATGGCGCGCTCGGATCACTTCGAACCGCTGACCTTGCTCTCGGCCCTGAGCGCGGTGACCGATCGCATCGGCCTGATCGCCACGGCGACCACCAGCTACAACGAGCCGTACCACGTGGCGCGCAAATTCGCCTCGCTCGATCATCTGTCGGGCGGCCGCGCCGGGTGGAATCTGGTGACCTCGGACAACGCTGCCGAGGCACTGAACTTTGGTCGCGATGAGCACATCGGCCACGCCGAGCGCTACAGCCGCGCCCGGGAGTTTCATCAGGTGGTCAGCGGGCTGTGGGACAGTTGGGAGGATGATGCGTTTGTCCGCGACAAGGCCAGTGGCGCCTATTACGACCCGTCGAAGCTTCACGTGCTGGATCACGTCGGTGAACACTTTCGGGTGAAAGGCCCGCTGAACGTCGCACGCTCGCCACAGGGACAACCGGTGATCGTGCAGGCCGGCTCGTCCGAAACCGGGCGTGAGCTGGCGGCACAAACTGCTGAAGTGGTGTTCACCGCGCAGACTTCACTGGCTGGCGCGCAGGCGTTCTACGCCGACCTCAAGGGACGTCTGGCCAAGTACGGACGCAGTGCCGATTCGCTGAAAATCATGCCGGGGGTGTTTGTCGTCGTCGGCCAGACAGAAGCCGAAGCGCAGGAAAAATGTGAAACGTTTCAGCAATTGGTCGAACCGGAGGTTGGCGTCGCCTTGCTTGGGCGTATGCTGGGCAACTTCGACTTGTCGAAGTACCCGCTGGACGCACCGCTACCGGATTTTCCACTGACCGACAGCGGCCAGCAGAGCCGGCAGAAACTGCTCACTGAGCTGGCGGGGCGGGAGCATCTGACCCTCGCCGAATTGGGCCGCAGGATTGCCGGTGGACGTGGGCATTACAGCCTGGTGGGCACGCCGACGCAGATCGCCGACCGCTTGCAGGCGTGGTTCGAACAGGGCGCGGCGGATGGCTTCAACGTGCTGGTGCCGCATCTGCCGGGCGGATTGGAAGACTTCGCCCATGGCGTGGTGCCGGAACTGCAGCGGCGCGGGCTGTTCAGAACCGAGTACGAGGGCCGGACGTTGCGCGAGAATCTGGGGCTTGCCCGACCGCAAAACATATTTGTGTAAACACCCTGTGGTGAGGGGATTTATCCCCGATGGGTGGCGAAAGCCACCCCCAAATCTGTATTCAAATTCGCGATTTTTTTTGGGACGGCTACGCCGTCCATCGGGGATAAATCCCCTCACCACAAAGTTGAAATTCACCCTCAATTTGCTGTTAATCAAACAAGAGAGGATTCGATGACTTACACCGCTGCCGAAAACCGCTACGACTCCATCCCTTACCGCCGCGTCGGCCGCAGCGGTCTGGTGCTGCCGGCGCTGTCGCTGGGCCTGTGGCACAACTTCGGCGACAGCACGCCGATCGACACCCAGCGCGCCCTGCTGCGTACGGCGTTCGACCTGGGGATCAACCACTTCGACCTGGCCAACAACTACGGCCCGCCATACGGCAGCGCCGAGATCAACTTCGGTCGCCTGCTGCGCGAAGACTTCAAGCCGTACCGCGATGAGCTGATCATCTCCAGCAAGGCCGGTTGGGACATGTGGCCCGGCCCGTACGGTCAGGGCGGCGGCTCGCGCAAATACGTGCTGGCCAGCCTCGACCAGAGCCTGCAGCGCCTCGGTCTGGACTACGTGGATATCTTCTATTCGCACCGCTTCGACCCGGACACTCCGCTGGAAGAAACCGCCAGCGCTCTCGCCACCGCCGTGCAGCAGGGCAAGGCGTTGTACGTCGGCATCTCGTCGTACTCCGGGGTGAAAACCCGCGAGATCGCCGCGCTGCTCAAGGAATGGAAAGTGCCGCTGCTGATTCATCAGCCGGCGTACAACCTGCTCAATCGCTGGGTGGAAAAAGACCTGCTCGACACCACCGAAGAACTCGGCACTGGTGTGATCGCGTTCACGCCGTTGGCCCAAGGTCTGCTGACCGACAAATACCTCAATGGCGTGCCGGTGGATGCGCGGGTCAATCGTCCGGGCGGTGGTTCGCTGCAGGCTTCGCACCTGTCCGAGGCGAACATTGCGCACGTGCGTGCGTTGAACGAGATCGCCAAACGTCGTGGCCAGAGCCTGGCTCAGCTGGCATTGGCCTGGACCCTGCGTGATCCACGGGTGACCTCGGCGCTGATCGGTGCGAGCCGGCCGGAGCAGATCATCGAGAACGTCGGGGCGTTGAAGAATCTGAGCTTCAGTGCTGAGGAATTGGCGGAGATCGACCGGTTTGCCCAAGAGGGCGGGATCAATCTGTGGGAGAAGCCGTCGACCGCGGAGTAATGGGCAAAGCAAAAGATCGCAGCCTACGGCAACTCCTACAGGGAAATGCGAATCCCAATGTAGGAGCTGCCGCAGGCTGCGATCTTTTGATCTTAAAAGTAAGGCACATCCCCCAACACCGTCGCCCGCTGCATCACCCGTCGTGCCGGGCGGTAATCATCCACCGCGTAATGCTGGGTCACGCGGTTATCCCAGAATGCGATGTCGTCCTTCTGCCAGCGCCAGCGAATGGTGAATTCAGGCCGCGTTGCGTGGGCGAACAGGAATTTCAGAATCGCTTCGCTCTCGGTGTCCGACAGCTCGTTGATCTTCGAGGTAAAGCCTTCGTTGACGAACAACGAACGGCGTCCGCTCACTGGGTGAGTGCGGATCACCGGGTGTGACAACGGTGGATTCTTGCGTCGTGCCTCTTCCCACTGTGCCAGCGCTTCGGGCGTGTTGCCGTAGCGCTCCAGCGGAAACGAGCGGGTGAAATCGTGAGTTGCAGTCAACCCTTCGAGCAAGGTTTTCATCGGCGCCGACAGCGCTTCATAGGCGGCAATCCCGCTGGCCCACAACGTATCGCCGCCGAACTCCGGCAGCAGCTTGGCGCTGAGCACCGCGCCCATCGCCGGCGTTGGCAGGAAGGTCACGTCGGTGTGCCAGATCGCGTTGTCGCGCACGTCGGTGACCGCGGTGTCGAGGATCAACACTTCCGGCTGCTCCGGCACGTTCGGGTAGATCGGATGGATGTGCAGGTCGCCAAAGTACGCCGCGAAACGCGCCTGTTGTGGAGGCTCGATCGGCTGGTTGCGGAAGAACAGCACCTGATACTTGAGCAGCGCCTGCTCGATGGCATTGCGCTGTTCCAGGTTCAAAGGCTGGCTGACGTCGACGCCGCTGATCTGCGCGCCGAGGGCCGAGCTTAAGGGGGTGATGGTCAGGCTGCTCATGATGGTTCTCTTCAATTCCGGGTAACCGCGCCCCTGTAGGAGCTGCCGCAGGCTGCGATCTTTTGATTTGTTTTTTAAAAGCAGATCAAAAGATCGCAGCCTGCGGCAGCTCCTACGCGGGAGGATTCACAAATGCTTTAGTGGGTTTGGCCGTGCCACGGCACCAGTTTGCGCTGCAGGGCACGCAGGCCCATTTCCATGGCGAAGGCAATCAGGGCGATCACCAGAATCCCCAGCAGCACCACATCGGTGACCAGAAATTGCGCAGCCGATTGCACCATGAAGCCCAGACCGCTGGTGGCGGCGATCAGTTCGGCGGCGACCAGGGTCGACCAGCCAACGCCCAGACCAATGCGCACACCGGTGAGAATGTCCGGCAGGGCGCTGGGCAAAATCACGTGGCGAATCAACTGTGCGCGAGTGGCACCGAGCGACTGCGCAGCGCGCAATTTCGCCGGGTCAACAGTGCGCACGCCGGTCGCGGTGGCAATGGCGATCGGCGCGAAAATCGCCAGGTAGATCAGCAATACTTTCGACAACTCGCCGATACCGCACCAGATCACGATCAGCGGCAGATACGCCAGCGGCGGAATCGGCCGGTAGAACTCGATCAGCGGGTCAAGCACACCACGGGCAATACGGTTGGCGCCGATGGCGATGCCCACCGGCACTGCGGTCAGAATCGCGAAGCCGAGGCCCAGACCGATACGGCTCAGGCTCGCGCCCAGGTGCTGCCACAGAGTCGAATCCATATAACCGGTGGTCGCCAGCAACCAGCCCTTTTGCAGCACGGCGGACGGTGGTGGCAGGAACAGCGGTTCGATCAAACCGCTGGCGGTCACGGCCCACCAGATCACCAGCAAGGACAACAGGGTCAGCAGGCTGATCCACCGCGTACTGAGGTTGCGGCGCTGCGGAATCGCCACCGATGGGGTTTTCACTGCGGGGGCGGAAACGTCGTAACTGCTCATGCGCGCTCCTGCCGTTGCACGGCGCTGCGTTGCGAGAACACTCTGCTCAACACGTGCTCGCGGGTTTCGATAAAACGCGGGTCGGATTTGATCGCTCGCGCCGACTCACCGGCGGCGTAGCGCTGGCCGAAATCCAGATGCAGACGCTCGACGATCTGCCCCGGATTCGGCGCCAGCAGAATCAGGTCAGTGGCGAGGAATACCGCTTCTTCGATGTCGTGGGTAATCAGGAACACCGGTTTGGCGGTGCGCTGCCAGACTTGCAGCAACAGCTCCTGCATCTGCTCGCGGGTGAACGCATCGAGGGCGCCGAAGGGCTCGTCCATCAGCAGCACACGCGGGTCGGCGGCGAGGGCGCGGGCCAGGCCGACGCGCTGTTTCTGGCCGCCCGAGAGCTGCCAGATACGGCGGTGTTCAAAACCTGTGAGGTCGACCAGTGCAAGCATTTCCCGGGCGATTGTTTCGCGCTTGTCCTTGGCGACGCCGGCCAGCTCCAGACCGAACGCGACGTTGGCCAACACATCCTGCCAGGGCAGCAGGGCGTCATCCTGGAACACCACGCCGCGTTCGGCGCTCGGGCCTTTGACCGGCACGCCGTCGAGGGTGATACGCCCGGCGCTGGGTTCGACGAAGCCGGCAATCAGGTTCAACAGCGAGGTCTTGCCACTGCCGGACGGGCCGAGGGCGACCAGCAATTGCTGAGGCCCGAGGGTCAGGGAAATGTCCGCCAGCACCGGTTCCGGGCTGCCCGGGTACTGTGCGCTGATGCGCTCCAGCTGTAGCAAGGCCATCGCGGTCAACTCCCGATCAGTTAGTGATGTATTTGGCGCTGACGTACGGCGCGTAGTCCGGCAGTACGGCTTCGACTTTGCCTTGTTCCTTGAGGAACGCGGCGGTGTCGGTAATGGCTTTGGTGGTCGGCGCGCCGAGGCTGATCACCTGATCAGCTGCCAGCGGGTAGACGTTGCCTTGCAGCAGCAATGGAATGTCGCTGGCCTTGGCGCCGGAGAGCTTCACCAGTTTGTCGACGTGGGACTGGTCGGCGAGCCAGGCTTTGGGATCCTTGCGGTAATCGGCGTAGGCGTCGAGGGTGACCTTGGCGAATGCTGTGACGATTTCCGGGTGCTTCTCGGCGAAGTCCTTGCGCACGATCCAGGCATCGAAGGTCGGCGCGCCGAACTTGGCCAGTTCGCCGGAGGTGATCAGCACTTTGCCGTTTTCCTTGGCCACACCGAGGGCCGGATCCCACACGTAAGTGGCGTCGATATCACCGCGTTTCCACGCGGCGATGATCGCTGGCGGGGCGAGGTTGAGCACGGTGACTTTCGACGGATCGATGTTCCAGTGCTTCAGCGCGGCGAGCAGGCTGTAGTGACCGGTGGACACGAACGGCACGGCGATTTTCTTGCCGACCAGATCCTGCGGGGTCTTGATCCCGGAACCGTCGCGGGCGACCAGTGCTTCGGCGGCGCCGATCTGGGTGGCGATGAGGAAAGTTTCCACCGGGACTTTGCGGGTGATCGCAGCGGTCAACGGGCTGGAACCGAGGTAGCCGATCTGCACATCACCCGAAGCAATGGCGGCGATGATGTCGGCGCCGTTGTCGAACTTGCGCCAGCTGATGTCGGCTTTGGTGGCTTTTTCATAAGCACCATCAGCCTGGGCGACTTTCGCCGGGTCGACGGTGGTCTGGTAAGCGACGGTGAGGTCGGCGGCCTGCGCCAGAAAGCTTGCAGCAGCCAGGGAGGCTACGGCCAGCAGGCGAAGCGGGAAATTCAGTTTCATGGGGAGTGCTCCAAATCAGGCGACCGACGATCGGCGTGAAAGGAGACTAAATGATCTAAGAAACTAAAAATAAATAACTTTTTAGACTTAGCTTATGAGCGGAAAAATCTAAAGATCAAAAGATCGCAGCCTGCGGCAGCTCCTANCACCCTGTAGGAGCTGCCGCAGGCTGCGATCTTTTCAAAGGCGGCGCTTAGTTGCTGATCGCCAGAATGCTTGCCTGATACGACCCGACAAACACATCGAAATCACCGACCTCGTTCTGCTCCAGCTCCGCCTGTTGCGCCAGCGACGAGCGCGCCAGTTCCTCGAACTTCGCCTGCTCATCCGCCGTCAACGGCTCGCGGCGGAAGAACTCGGCATGCGCCTGGCTCTGACGCAGGGAGAATTGCGCAAAGCTTTCCTTGTGCTCGGCCATCGCGGCCAGCACCTGCGCCGACGGGGTCAGGGACGGGTCGCTGACTTTGGCCAGTTGCGCATCCAGCGCCTTGCTATGCGTGTCGCCGCCGTGGCTTTGATCAAGCAACGCCGCCAGCGGAGCGATTTTTTCCAGCAGCTCGGCTGCCCAGACCTTCAGCTCGACCGCTTCACCGTCACGCTGCAATTGCAGGCCCGGACGCCGGCCCTCCTTGACCACGCTGAGGAAGTTCGAAGTGGCATTGCCGCACGAAGTGTTGGTCAGCAGCGGACTGTCGTTCAGCGCGCAGTACAGCAGGAACGCGTCGAGGAAGCGCGATTCGGTGACGTCGATGCCCATCGGCAGGAACGGGTTGATGTCCAGGCAGCGCACTTCGACGTACTGAATGCCACGGGCCATCAGCGCCTGGATCGGCCGCTCGCCGGTGTAGGTCACGCGTTTCGGGCGGATGTTGGAGTAGTACTCGTTTTCGATCTGCAGGATGTTGGTGTTCAACTGAACCCACTCGCCATCCTGGTGTGTGCCGACCTCCACATACGGCGGATACGGCGTGGCCACGGCTTTGCGCAGGCTGTCGGTGTAGCTCGCCAGATCGTTGTAGCACGGCGTCAGGCCGGCCTGGGCGTTGCTCTGGTAACCGAGGTCGCTCATGCGCAGGCTGGTGGCGTACGGCAGATACAGGGTGTCCGGGTCCAGCTGTTCCAACTGATGCGAACGGCCGTGCAGGAAGCCTGCGTCCAGCGCTGGCGAAGCACCGAACAGGTACATCAGCAACCAGCTGTAGCGGCGGAAGTTGCGGATCAGCGCGATGTAGGACGACGACTGGAAATCGCGGTCGGTGCCGACGAAACCTTCGGCTTCGCGTAGCAGCGGCCAGAGCTTTTCCGGCAGGGAAAAGTTGTAGTGGATCCCGGCGATGCACTGCATGGTCTTGCCGTAACGCAGGGCCAGGCCCTTGCGGTAGACGTATTTGAGCTGACCGATGTTGGAGGTGCCGTAATAGGCGATCGGGATGTCTTCCTCGGCCGGCAACGGGCACGGCATCGACGGACTCCACAGGTACTCGTTGCCGAGCTTGCTGTAGGCAAAGCGATGAATCTTGTCCAGGCTCGCCAGCGTATCGGCCGGATCGGGCAGGGCGGGGGTGATAAATTCCAACAGCGACTCGGAATAATCGGTGGTGATCTGTTCATTGGTCAGCGCGGAACCCAAGGCTTCCGGGTGCGGCGTTTGCGCCAGACGACCTTCACTGGTCACGCGCAGGCATTCACGTTCGATACCGTGGAGGCACTGTTCGAGCAGAGAGAGGTTGGCGCGCTCGCCGAGCAGAGCCAGGCGGCGGTTGAGAAGTTCGCTCAATTTGGATTCCTTCACGCGTCAGTCGCCCCAATATGGGGGTGGGCAGGACGGTCTACAAGGGTGAAGTTGAAACTGGCGTTTTCGCCTGGTTTTCTAGCCGGTCAGCCACACACATAAACTGTAGGAGCTGCCGCAGGATTCGTTGCGCCGAAATTAACTCAAAATGATGAACAACATCTACAGGACTGCGAACGTGCCTTGCGCTTTTGCGACCAGTTTGTCGCCCTGCATCACGTCGGCCTCGACCACCAGCGTGCGGCGGCCCGGGTGGATCACCCGCGCCGTGCACAGCACCTCGCCGTCGGATACGGCGCGGATATAGTTGATCTTGCACTCGATGGTCGCGCTCTGCTGGTCGAAGCCGTGGGTGCTGGAACAGGCCAGCCCCATGGCGATATCGACCAGACTGAACAGCGCGCCACCGTGCAGTTTGCCGCCGCGATTGCGCAGTTGCGGTTCCAGCACCAGGGCGACTTGCGCCACCCCGGTTTCCAGGCTGTGCAGGCGGCAGCCCAACAGCTGGAAAAACGCGCTCTCGACGAGCCCGGCCGGAATCTCCATCAGCGTTTCTTCAACTGCTTGGCGTTGGCGAACAGCGAAGCCATGGCGTTGTTCACCGGAGCGGCTGTGGCCGTTTCCTTGCGCGGCGCGTTGTTCGACGACTGGCGCGGTGCCGAGCCTGGACGCGAACCACGGGCACCGTCGATCTTCTCGCCCGGGGTGTCACTCATGCGCATCGACAGGCCGACGCGTTTGCGCGGGATGTCGACTTCCATGACCTTCACTTTCACCACGTCACCGGCCTTCACCGCTTCGCGTGGATCCTTGATGAACTTCTCCGACAGCGCCGAGATGTGCACCAGACCGTCCTGATGCACGCCGATGTCGACGAACGCGCCGAACGCGGTCACGTTGGTGACGACGCCTTCGAGGATCATCCCCAGTTGCAGGTCTTTCAGGTCTTCGACGCCTTCCTGGAACTCGGCAGTCTTGAACTCCGGACGCGGGTCGCGGCCCGGTTTTTCCAGTTCTTGCAGAATGTCGGTGACGGTGGGCAGACCGAAGGTTTCGTCGGTGAATTTCTTCGGATCCAGACGCTTGAGGAATGCGGCGTCCCCGATCAGCGAGCGAATGTCACGGTCGGTTTCAGCGGCAATGCGCTGCACCAGCGGATAGGCTTCCGGGTGCACAGCGGAAGAATCCAGCGGGTTGTCGCCGTTCATCACGCGCAGGAAGCCTGCGGCCTGTTCGAAGGTTTTCTCGCCCAGACGCGCGACTTTTTTCAGCGCAGCGCGGGTTTTGAAGGCGCCGTGTTCATCGCGGTGGGCAACGATGTTCTGCGCCAACGTCGCGTTGAGGCCGGAGATCCGCGCCAGCAAGGCCACCGAGGCGGTGTTCACATCGACACCGACGGCGTTCACGCAATCCTCGACCACCGCATCCAGACCGCGCGCCAGTTTCAGCTGCGACACGTCGTGCTGGTACTGGCCGACACCGATGGATTTCGGATCGATTTTCACCAGTTCAGCCAGTGGATCCTGCAGACGACGGGCGATGGACACCGCGCCACGGATCGACACGTCCAGATCCGGGAATTCCTTGGCTGCCAGTTCCGACGCCGAGTACACCGAGGCGCCGGCCTCGGACACCATGACCTTGGTCATTTTCATCGCCGGGTATTTTTTGATCAGCTCGATCGCCAGTTTGTCGGTTTCGCGGCTGGCGGTGCCGTTGCCGATGGCGATCAGATCAACCGAGTGCTTGGCGCATAGGGCCGCCAGGATCGCGATGGTCTGATCCCACTTGTTGTGCGGCACGTGCGGGTACACCGTGGCGTGATCGAGCAGCTTGCCGGTGGAGTCGACCACCGCGACCTTGCAGCCGGTACGCAGGCCCGGGTCAAGGCCCAGGGTCGCACGCGGGCCGGCCGGCGCGGCCAGCAGCAGGTCATGCAGGTTGTGGGCGAAGACGTTGATCGCCTCGGTTTCGGCGCCGTCGCGCAGTTCGCCGAGCAGGTCGGTTTCGAGGTGGGTGTAGAGCTTGACCTTCCAGGTCCAGCGCACCACTTCACCGAGCCATTTGTCGGCCGGGCGGTTCTGGTTCTGGATGCCGAATTGCTGGCCGATCATGCCTTCGCACGGGTGCATGGTGCCCGGCAGTTCGTCGCCGACTTTCAGTGCGGAGCTGAGGATGCCTTCGTTGCGGCCACGGAAAATCGCGAGTGCGCGGTGCGACGGCATGCTTTTCAGCGGCTCGTCGTGTTCGAAGTAGTCGCGGAACTTGGCGCCTTCTTCTTCCTTGCCAGCGATCACGCGGGCGCTGATGGTCGCTTCCTGCTTGAGGAAGTTGCGCAGCTTCTCCAGCAGGCTGGCGTCTTCGGCGAAGCGCTCCATCAGGATGTACTTGGCGCCTTCCAGCGCAGCCTTGACGTCGGCTACGCCTTTTTCGGCGTCGACGAAGCGTGCGGCTTCGGTTTCTGGCGTCAGGTTCGGGTCGTTGAACAGGCCGTCGGCCAGCTCGCCGAGGCCGGCTTCCAGGGCAATCTGGCCCTTGGTGCGGCGCTTCTGCTTGTACGGCAGGTACAAGTCTTCGAGGCGGGTCTTGGTGTCGGCGAGTTTGATATCGCGCTCGAGGGCGGGGGTGAGTTTGCCCTGCTCCTGGATGCTGGCGAGGATGCTGATGCGCCGTTCGTCGAGTTCTCGCAGGTAGCGCAGACGCTCTTCCAGATGACGCAGTTGGGTGTCATCGAGGCTGCCGGTGACTTCTTTCCGGTAACGGGCGATGAAGGGAACGGTAGAGCCTTCATCGAGTAGCGCGACGGCCGCTTCGACCTGTTGCGGGCGTACGCCGAGTTCCTCGGCGATGCGGCTGTTGATGCTGTCCATAAAACCACCTGACATAGTGTGAAAGCAGGCTCGCAGGCACGGAAATAAAGGCCCGGAGTCTGGTTGAGCGGCTAGAAAATTGCCGCTGCCTGGGTCAAAAGGCTCCCCATTGACCCGTGAAATCGAACAATTACTGCGGCCACCGGGAAAAAAGCCCGGCCACCTGCGGTAACGATTCAGACGTTGCCTGGCACAAAACGCCGCGCATTATAACCAGCGTTCTGTCATTCGGGGGTGTAGCAGTCTGTAGGCATAAACCCCGGTTTTCTGGCAGTGAAGGAAAAATCTGCTAACAATGCACACGGTGCGTATAACGGCAGCTACGCCATAATGCGCGCCGAGCTAAAAGGAGCATCCAATGAGCAGCACTGCAAACAATGCTGAAGGCGAAAAAATTCTTATTGTTGACGACGATCCGGGGCTGAGCAGCCTGCTGGAACGCTTTTTCGTCAGCAAGGGCTACCGCGCCCGTGCCGTACCGAACACCGAGCAAATGGACCGCCTGCTGTCGCGTGAAGTGTTCAACCTGGTGGTCCTCGACCTGATGCTGCCGGGCGAAGACGGCCTCACCGCATGCCGTCGCCTGCGGGCCGCGAACAATCAGATTCCGATCATCATGCTCACCGCCAAGGGCGATGAGATGAGCCGCATCAAGGGCCTGGAACTGGGCGCTGATGACTACCTGGCCAAGCCGTTCAACCCGGACGAGCTGATGGCTCGGGTCAAGGCTGTTCTGCGTCGTCAGGCCGCACCGGTGCCAGGTGCACCGGGCAGTGAAGACGAAAATGTCACCTTCGGTGATTACGTGCTGTCGCTGGCGACCCGCGAACTGAAACGTGGGGAAGAAGTGCACATGCTCACCACCGGTGAGTTTGCGGTGCTCAAGGCGCTGGTGATGAACGCGCGTCAGCCGCTGACCCGCGACAAGCTGATGAACCTGGCCCGTGGTCGCGAGTGGGATGCCCTTGAGCGTTCCATCGATGTGCAGATCTCCCGTCTGCGCCGGATGATCGAACCGGATCCGTCGAAACCGCGCTACATCCAGACGGTCTGGGGCGTGGGCTACGTGTTCGTACCGGATGGCGCCGCCACCAAGTGATCGGCGATTTGTAGGAGCGGGTCTGCGCAGATCGGGTTGATCGACCCTCTGCGCAGACTCGCAATCCGCAATATGCGAGCATGGCTCGCTCCTGCAAGTGTGTAACGGTTATCGATGAAAACCCCCGTCTGGTTCCCCCAAAGTTTTTTCTCCCGCACCCTTTGGCTGGTGCTCATCGTCGTGCTGTTTTCCAAGGCGCTGACCCTGGTTTATCTGTTGATGAACGAGGACGTGCTGGTGGATCGCCAATACAGCCACGGCGTCGCCCTGACGCTGCGTGCCTATTGGGCGGCCGATGAAGAAAACCGCGCGAAGATCGCCGATGCCGCGACGCTGATCCGGGTGGTCGGCGCCGGTGTGCCCGAGGGCGAACAGCACTGGCCGTACAGTGAAATTTATCAGCGGCAGATGCAGGCGGAGCTGGGCGCCGATACCGAAGTGCGTTTGCGCATGCACTCGCCGCCGGCGCTGTGGGTGCGTGCACCGAGCCTCGGCGATGGCTGGCTGAAAGTGCCGCTGTACCCGCATCCATTACGCGGCCAGAAAATCTGGAACGTGCTCGGCTGGTTCCTCGCCATCGGTTTGTTATCGACCGCGTCGGCATGGATTTTCGTCAGTCAGCTCAACCAGCCGTTGAAACGCCTGGTGTATGCCGCCCGACAACTCGGTCAGGGCCGCAGCGTGCGTCTGCCGATCAGCGATACACCGAGCGAGATGACCGAGGTGTATCGCGCCTTCAACCAGATGGCCGAAGACGTCGAACAGGCCGGGCGCGAGCGCGAGCTGATGCTGGCCGGGGTGTCCCATGACTTGCGTACGCCGTTGACCCGTTTGCGGCTGTCGCTGGAGCTGATGGGTGATCGCAATGACCTGACTGACGACATGGTGCGCGACATCGAAGATATGGACGCGATTCTCGACCAGTTCCTCGCGTTCATTCGTGACGGTCGTGACGAGTCGGTGGAAGAAGTGGACCTGAGCGATCTGGTGCGTGAGGTGGCCGCACCCTACAACCAGAGCGAAGAAAAAGTGCGCTTGCGACTGGAACCGATCCAGCCGTTTCCACTGCGCCGGGTGTCGATGAAACGCCTGCTGAACAACCTGATCGGCAACGCCCTGAACCATGCCGGCAGTGGCGTCGAGGTCGCGGCTTATGTGTCTGGCGATACCAGCGCGCCGTACGTGGTGTTGAGCGTGATGGACCGTGGCGCGGGGATTGATCCGTCAGAGCTTGAGGCGATCTTCAACCCGTTCACCCGTGGCGACCGTGCCCGGGGTGGCAAAGGCACCGGGTTGGGGTTGGCGATTGTGAAGCGGATTGCTTCGATGCATGGCGGCAATGTCGAGCTGCGCAACCGCTCCGGGGGCGGGCTGGAAGCGCGGGTAAGGTTACCGTTGGGGTTGATGTTGCCGCGGGATGCGGTCTAACAGTTGAAAAAGATCGCAGCCTTCGGCAGCTCCTACAGGGTACGGATTCCCATGTAGAAGTTGCCGAAGGCTGCGATCTTTTGCTGTTAACCCTTGCCCTTTGTCCGGGTCATGTTCGGCCCGCCATTCTTCTCAAGGTGTTCGATGATGATACCCGCCACGTTCTTGCCGGTGGTGGTCTCGATCCCTTCCAGGCCCGGCGACGAGTTCACTTCCATCACCAATGGCCCGTGGTTCGAACGCAAGATATCCACACCCGCCACCGCCAGGCCCATGACCTTGGCCGCACGCAACGCGGTCATGCGTTCTTCCGGGGTGATCTTGATCAGGCTGGCGCTGCCGCCACGGTGCAGGTTGGAGCGGAACTCGCCCGGTTTGGCCTGACGCTTCATGGCTGCGATCACCTTGTCGCCGACCACGAAACAGCGGATATCCGCACCGCCGGCTTCCTTGATGTATTCCTGAACCATGATGTTCTGCTTCAGGCCCATGAACGCCTCGATCACCGATTCGGCTGCGGTTGCGGTTTCGCACAGCACCACACCGATGCCTTGAGTGCCTTCCAGCACCTTGATCACCAGCGGCGCGCCGTTGACCATGTCGATCAGGTCGGGAATGTCGTCCGGCGAGTGAGCGAAGCCGGTGACCGGCAGGCCGATGCCGCGACGCGACAGCAGTTGCAGCGAACGCAATTTGTCCCGGGAGCGGGCAATGGCCACCGACTCGTTGAGCGGAAACACCCCCATCATTTCGAACTGGCGCAACACCGCGCAGCCATAAAACGTCACCGATGCACCGATTCGCGGTATCACCGCGTCGAAGCCTTCCAGCGGTTTACCGCGGTAGTGGATTTGCGGCTTGTGGCTGGCAATGTTCATGTAGGCGCGCAAGGTGTCGATCACGACCATTTCATGCCCGCGCTCGGTGCCGGCTTCGACCAGGCGACGGGTGGAATACAGACGCGGATTCCGCGACAGCACAGCGATCTTCATGCAACACCTGTGGAGGAGGTAGATACCGGGAACACCGGCTTGTCTTGTACATATTTGATGCCCGGATTGACCACCAGCTGGCCGTCGATCAAGGCTTTGGACCCGAGCAACAGGCGATAGCGCATGGACTTGCGGCAGGCGAGGGTGAACTCGACCTGCCAGACCCGATCACCGAGGGCCAGGGTAGTGCTGATCACGTAGCGCACCTGCGCCTGGCCGTTGGAGCTTTTGATGGTTTTGCGCGTCACCAGCGGCGCTTCGCAACGCCGATGACGCAACTGCACCACCGTGCCCAGGTGCGCGGTAAAACGCACCCACTTCTCGCCATCGCGTTCGAACGGTTCGATGTCGGTGGCGTGCAGGCTGGAGGTGCTGGCGCCGGTGTCGATTTTCGCCCGCAGGCCCGCGACTCCCAGATCCGGGAGCGCCACCCACTCGCGCAGACCGACAACGGTCAAATGGTCAAATGTCTTCAAAAAAATGCTCAACCGTGGCAACCGCTCAGCCCGCAAGGGCCGGATTCGCGGTATTCACGCAGAATAAGGGTTAAAAGGCGACAGATTTCTACGGCCCGGATCGCCGACGCCTCAAGCGGGTGTCGGCTGGTGCGCATTGTAATCCGCGGCGGCGTCATTCATGGCACGACAGAAACGGTAGTACAGTTCATCAATATTTCAGAATGAGGAAATTCCATGGCACAAAAAAGCGAAGAGGACGACAAGGTCCGTCTCGACAAGTGGTTGTGGGCGGCGCGCTTTTATAAAACCCGGGCCCTGGCCAAAGCAGCCATCGAAAGTGGCAAGGTGCACTGCCGAGGGGAGCGCTGCAAGCCTGGCAAAGAGCCACGCATTGGCGATGAATTCGAGATTCGTACCGGTTTTGAAGAGCGCACGGTGAGGGTCGACGCCTTGTCGATCGTACGTCGTGGCGCACCCGAGGCGCAGACGCTGTATACCGAGACCGAGGCGAGTATTGCCAAGCGTGAAGCGGCAGCGGCGATGCGCAAGGCCGGGGCGCTGGGCGTGAGCACCGACGGCAAGCCGAGCAAGAAGCAGCGGCGGGATCTGTTCAAATTTCGTGGGAACAGCAACAGCGATTGACAGACACAGCACACCATTGTGGCGAGGGAGCTTGCTCCCGCTGGAGGCCGAAGGACTCCCTATCCAGTCGATCATGTATTTCAAAGTAAAACCGGGTCGACTGGTTCTGTGACTGCTTACGCAGCCAAGCGGGAGCAAGCTCCCTCGCCACAGGTGTGTGCAAACTGTCAGTTCGCGGCAGACACCACACTCATCCGCGAAACCACCGGCAGCTTGCCCAGTAAAGCGAAAACCGGCGCAGTCACCTTCAGCCAGAAGTTGGCGGCGTGATAAGCGAACGGTGTGTAGTAACCCCAGCCCAACGCCCACACCGCCAGCAGCATGCCGCCGATGTAATCATCCTGGCCCCAGTGCGCGCCGGCCACCAGACGCGGCAGCATGAACAGCAGCGCCAGGCCCCAGACCGTGAGGAACTGGCCGATCGAGCGGCTGAATACGCCCATGAACAGTGCCCAGATCAGCAACACCGAAGCGTGGTCACCGGGGAAGCTCTGACTTGAGCGATCCTTAAGTTCCCAGGCTTTTTCCAGGTGCGGGAAGTAATCACTCAGGTGCACCGCGCCTTCCAGCACCATCGATGGACTGCTGTGCTGCCAGTCCATGTAGTCGGCGAATTTGGAAAACAGCGCGCGAATCACCACCATCAACAGCAGAATCGAGAAAAAACCGAAAAAGGCGCGACGTACGTCAATCGCCTTGAACACCCAGTCACCCTTGATCAGCAGCGTCAGCAGAATCAGACCTACAACGATGTCGAACGGGCGCAGACTTGCAATTGCCCAGATGTGGAGCCATATGGGGTTGCTGGCCAGTGGTGCATTGAGTGAGCGGAACAGCCACTCGTCGAAAATCACACACAGCATCTGGCCCGTAGGCCATAACCAGAAAGCCAGTAGCGCCAAAGGCACCACGTTACACAGAACCAGCCGGCCGAGGTTCCACCTTGATTGGAACAAACCCGGATTGTTCATAAAATGCCTCCCGTGGCTGAACATTCGCACCAAATGGGTGCGGAGAAGCGCGGGATTTTCATCTTTTGTAACCATTTTGTCATCAATTCAGATACCCAGACCTATGACTGATCTCCCGGATACCGATTACACCCAACGCTTCATCTTCGATGACAGCGACACTCGCGGCGAGCTGGTTGCGCTGGAACGCAGCTACGCCGAAGTCCTCGCCAAGCACCCGTACCCGGAGCCGGTCGCGCAATTGCTGGGCGAATTGATGGCGGCCGCTTCGTTGCTGGTGGGCACCCTGAAATTCGACGGCTTGCTGATTCTGCAGGCGCGCTCCGAAGGCCCGATTCCGCTGCTGATGATCGAATGCTCCAGCGAGCGCGAGATCCGTGGTCTGGCGCGTTATAACGCCGAGCAGATCGCCCCGGATGCGACCCTTGCCGACCTGATGCCGGGCGGTGACCTGACCCTGACCGTCGACCCGACGATCGGCCAGCGTTACCAGGGTATCGTCGACCTTGACGGTGAAACCCTGTCGGAATGCTTCACCAATTATTTCGTTATGTCTCAGCAGGTTGGCACCCGCTTCAAGCTCTTCGCCGACGGCCGTCGTGCCCGCGGCATGCTGCTGCAGCAACTGCCGGCCGACCGCCTGAAAGACGAAGAAGAGCGCGCCGCCAGCTGGCAGCACATCACCGCGCTGGCCAGCACTCTGAGCGCCGATGAATTGCTCAGCCTGGACAACGAAACCGTCCTGCATCGCCTCTACCACGAAGAGCAGGTGCGCCTGTTCGATGTGCAGAACCTGCGCTTCCGTTGCAGCTGCTCGCGGGAACGCTCGGGTAATGCGCTGGTCAGCCTGGGTCTGGAAGATGCGCAGGCACTGGTGGCTGAACGCGGTGGCGAAGTCGAGATCGATTGCCAGTTCTGCAACCAGCGTTACCTGTTCGATGCGGCCGATATTGCTCAATTGTTCGCTGGCGCAGGCGTGGACACGCCGTCAGATACCCGGCACTAAAACGGTTCAGCGCAGGTAAATTCACTGCGTAACGACGGAATTTCGCCGTTACGACGGGAGGACCCTACTCTTTTTGGGCTTTTCTGGCATAATCCGGCCCACTTTTTTCGCGGTAGTAGTGCACGACTTTCTACTACAAAACGTTTGGAGCACACTCGGCCACTGGCCGACGGGGAACCTCATGACGCAAGCCAATAACGCCGTGTACACCGATCTGAGTGTTGATGATCTGGTAAAAGAAGCCCTGCAACGCGGTGAGGGCGAGCTTGCCGATACCGGCGCTCTGGTTGTTCGCACCGGTCACCGCACCGGCCGTTCGCCAGTCGATCGTTTCATCGTTGAAGAGCCTTCCACCCAGGCCGCTATCGCCTGGGGCCCGATCAACCGCAAGTTCCCGGCCGACAAGTTCGACGCGCTGTGGGCTCGTGTCGAGGCGTTCAACAACGCGCAAGAGCACTTTGTTTCCCACGTACATGTAGGCGCGGCTGAAGATCACTACCTGGCCGTGAAAATGACCACCCAGACTGCCTGGCAGAACCTGTTCGGTCGTTGCCTGTTCATCAACCCGGCCCAGTACAACCCGGCCGGTCGTGAAGAGTGGCAAGTGCTCAACGTGGCCAACTTCGAGTGCGTGCCTGAGCGTGACGGCACCAACTCCGACGGTTGCGTGATCATCAACTTCGCGCAGAAGAAAGTGCTGATCGCCGGTATGCGTTACGCCGGTGAAATGAAGAAAGCCATGTTCTCCGTGCAGAACTTCCTGCTGCCGGCCGCTGACGTGCTGCCAATGCACTGCGCTGCCAACATCGGCGAAGAAGGCGATGTGACCCTGTTCTTCGGTCTGTCGGGCACCGGTAAAACCACCCTGTCGGCCGATGAAAGCCGTTACCTGATCGGTGACGACGAACACGGCTGGGGCGAAGGCGTTGTCTTCAATATCGAAGGCGGCTGCTATGCCAAGTGCATTGACCTGTCCGAGAAGAACGAACCGGTCATCTGGAAAGCCATCAAGCACGGCGCAGTCCTGGAAAACGTGGTCATCGACGATGCCAAGCACGCCGACTACGCCGATGTCAGCCTGACCCAGAACAGCCGCGCGGCCTACCCGCTGGAGCACGTTGCCAAGCGTTCCGCGAAGAACCTGGGCGGCGAGCCAAACGCGGTGATCTTCCTGACCTGCGACCTGACCGGCGTCCTGCCGCCAGTGTCGATCCTCAACGAAGAACAAGCGGCCTACCACTTCCTGTCCGGCTACACCGCGTTGGTGGGCTCGACTGAAATGGGTTCGGGCAGCGGCATCAAGTCGACCTTCTCCACCTGCTTCGGCGCACCGTTCTTCCCGCGTCCGGCTGGTGAATACGCAGAACTGTTGATCAAGCGCATCCGCGGCTTCGGTTCCAAGGTCTACCTGGTCAACACCGGCTGGACCGGCGGTGGCTACGGCGTCGGCAAACGCTTCAACATCCCGACCACCCGTGCCGTGATCGCCGCGATCCAGAGCGGCGCACTGATCGGTGCCGCCACCGAGCACCTGGACACCATCAACCTCGACGTGCCATTGGCCGTACCGGGCGTTGAAACCAACCTGCTCAACCCACGCAACACTTGGGCTGACAAAGCTGCCTACGACGAAGCGGCCAAGGCCCTGGCCGGTCTGTTCATTGAGAACTTCAAAAAGTTCGAAGTGAGCGACGCGATCAAGGCTGCCGGGCCAAAGTTGTAAGACTTAGTTCTGGTGAATGAAAAAGCCGCCTCTTGAGGGCGGCTTTTTTTCTTATATAAACCCTCATTTATTCTTCCTGTGTTTTTTCTTGCAGGCAAGAACAGCATCTACCTCGATTCTTGCAAGATTGACCTCAAAGTCTAAAGCCCTTAATGTTCTGAAAGCATTTTTCAACGTTACTTTTGAAAAAAAAGGTAGCTTTTTCGGTATCTCTCGGTTTACGGCAATGGCATATACAACGCAGAATTTTTTTGATTCTGGCCGAATGTCTAAATCAGCTAACTTCATTTCTTCAGGTAGTTTTTTGTTTAGTCTTTTTCGGAACTCCTTGTCACTAACAAATGCTTCGGCAGCGACGCAGCCTTGAGAGAATAAGTGGCTTAGGGTGCTCGAGCTTCTATAGTATTTGACGTGAATTAAGTCTCGAGAGTTTCTTAAAATATCGCAAAACTCGATTTTGTCATTTTTTCCGCCAAGTCCAATAGTTTTTTTGTCAAACAGTACATAATTAGGGTCGTTTGCAACGACATAGTTGTTGTATTCGTCTTCCCTTTCATGGTTGTAAGTTGGAAGGGTGTATTGATACTGAGTTAATTCACTGAGGTAGTTGTCTATGCGTTTCACGAAGTCTTGATTTACTCTGTACCATATCCCGTTTCTAAGGATATATTGTTCACTGCCATATGTTATTTCGGCGTAAAGACAGCGATATGCAGACCATGACTTATTGCTATGATGTTCCTCGTGAACTATAAAAATTTGTTGTTTCTTCAAGGCTTTTGTACATATTTTCTCTTGACTGTTGGTCTGTAAATGTCTTGCGAGTTCTTTAATTTCTAATGTCGGATGTATTGCCGCCTTGTAATGCTGGTCAAATGAGTAGCCCGATTGATACTCCCAATCTACGATTTCTGGCTCACCTAGCCAAAAATGATCAAGATATTGATCGACGGATAATCTCTCATCCAGCTCCATGTCGAGTAATAATGCAACGTCTGGGTCTTTTATTTTACTTATGTTGTCCACCCATTCGAAGTTTTCTGGAAGCTTCATTTTGAAGCGTTCTAGCGCTTCAAATAGGATGTCTGATAATGTATCAAGAGTCACTTCTGGGCATATGACAAGAGCATCTCTGCCAGTTATTTGAGTCCCGAATATGCTGACCATGGACTCTCCAGTTATCGCGTAAAGCATATCCGTCTCCGAGTCTATTTCAAGCTCAAAGATTCCTACGCTTTTAGGGCTCTGATTTCTCGAGTTCAGTGGATTGTCTTCATAGTTTGACTTGTCCAGGCTTCTGAGCTTTTCAGGACTTACAGAGTTTAAAGTTACGCGAAGACCAAAGTCGCGTTCAATGCTGTCGGATATTATCAAGTGATAGCCTGAGCCAAAAGCTAGAGAGAATATTTTCCCATGAACTCGAATTACTAATAGCGCGCCGACGGTATTTCCCTGTCCAAAAATTTCTGGTGAGAATTCTTGATCCTTGCAAAGGAAACTTGCCCATTTGGGGGGGTGAGGATCGACTTCCTTTTTTATATAAAGCGTTGCGGATCCCGTAGGAAGCTTTACTGTTTTTGGGGCGATTGAGTTTTCAACTTTTACAAACTCTATGTCGGATGCATGGTCGTTTTTTGCCAAGTAGATTGAAAGTTTTTCTTTGTTCTTTTTAGCTCTTGGCATTTTTTACTCCCTGTCTACCGGTTGCCGATTGTTCAAGGTCCCAAAAACGTTTTCCACCAAGTATCTATTACTCATTCCTCTGTATTGGATTTTATCGCTTTAGAGGAAGATTAGATCATAGCCATCAGATGGCCAGTGTGCCAACCAATTAGTTCACTAGGTTGATGAGGTGGCTTTTTTCGAAGTGTTAAAAAGCCATCTGAGCTGCAAGTTACTTGCTTGGCCATGAGTGTTACTGTCGGCCAGAATCCCGAAACGCCGGCTCCATGCTGTCCTGCTCACGCTTAGACAGGCGCAGAACCCCAGCGATGGTTTGCCACTGACTAACAACGGCCCGAAACCGTTCGATGATATTTTCTGTATTTTCCCGGCTGACTCGAAAAAACTCTGCCACTTCTCTAGCCAATTCCAGATCCAAGGCGTTATCAAAGTCCGTGATGTTCAGTTTCAACCCATCCGCATTCGCCACGGGATTAATGTCGTAAGCCTCGGACAACCGCCACCCGCGACCAGGGTCGAGAAGGAATCCGTGGTTACGCAGATGGTCGTCGGTGTTTGAAACGAGAATATTGAAGACAATTCGCGACCATAGCTCGCGCAGGTCGGTGTCGACTTCAGAGCCGTGTTCAATGATTACTCGAGCCAGTTCGATGTAGCTGGCGCCATTCGAGGCATCGTCACCGTCGACGCGGTCGGTCATGGTCATGGCGGAGGCGAAGTGGAAGCGGCCGCCGGATTTGCTTCGGTCAAAGCGTTTAACCATGAAGCAGTGATGCTGGCTCGCGTAACGTTGAGCGGTGCCAGTCGCTACTCTTAAGCCGCAGTTCTTGGCGAGAGCATTCACCACCATTTCCCAGGCACCGACGTCGTAGTCATCTCGAATGCTAGGAAACTTGGCGATCCACAGATGACCGTGCCGATCTGCGACGCTGGCCTTGGGTCTGGCGCCACCCAGCGAGCCGCCGGGTGCGATCAGCATTTTCAGCCACTCGCGTCCTTCAAGTGCTGTGTTATCCGGATCGTTTTCCAGTGCGCGGCTCGCTTGCTCCAGTGCGCGCAACTCCAGAAACAGCGGGGCTGCTATGCCGTCGCGGTCATCAAGAAAGTTGCCTTCATCGTTAAGCTTGTAGCGCAGGCCTCCAACGCGAAAGAGGTCATGTACACCCAGTAGGCAGTCGGATTCGTAAAGCTTGCTGCCGCTTGGCAACAGCCCGTCTCGAATGTCTCGCTCCAGACGCCGTTTCATCAATAAACGTCCCCAACGATCGGGGCTTGAGTCTGCAAACGCGCCGAACTGGGTTTGGTGCCCGCCGGGGAACTGGTGTCCTTCGAAAAAGTTGATACGGGGATCGAGCTTCATGAAGTTCAGTTCAGGATCGGCCAGTGCGGCTGGATCGTACTCAAACTCGAACACTTCGTTAGCACGGGCCTTTCTGACATGCAGGAATCCGAGGCGTCTTGCGCCATTTAAGGATTCCCAATCTGCATAAACCGCAATTCGCGTCATTCTTCACCTGTTTTGGAGCCGCTTTTTTTCTTGTTCAACAGTTCTGAAAGCGAGTGGGTGTTGAGGGGAAAATCTTCCGTCAGGCTGGCGATGTAGGCGCTGTCTTCCTCCACTCTTGTGCTCTTTTCGCCGACCAGAGGCGACCTCTTGATCCTGGATGTTCCGCGTACTCGTTGGGGGTTTGATCCAGGCAGCAATTGCGCGTCCTGCAATCGGCGCCCCATCTCATCGGCCTCGGCCAGTTTATTCAGATCCTTTTCCAGCCCGAGTACCTGCATGACTGATAGATAGGCACCGATGGTTACTCCCGAGCCACCAGACTCCAGTGAGCGCAGGGTTGTCAGCGACATGCCTGATCGTTCTGCGACTTGTTTGGCCGTCAGTTTACGGCGCAGGCGGGCCAGCTTCAGGCGCTCGCCAAACTCGGAAAGCAGTCTGGAAGTCGCGGGCAAGAGCGGTGCTGTCTTATTAGCCATGTGCCAATATTCCTTCATTTTTAAGCCTTAACTACCAGAATAGTAGCACTTAAGACTAAGAAGAATGTTCGGCAAGACAAGTGGAGGCAGAAACAGCTAACTGGAAGTATTCCACCTGTTTTTATGGCTAATAAGCATAATTTTGGTACTTATTTGTCTTCGTCATTGTCAGGAAACGGTGTGCTTTGAAGGTGCTCTTCAATTTTCCAGCGGCATCTTTGGAGCAGTTGGCGAGTCGAGGTCTCCGTGCTCGCGGCGAAAGATTTCATCTGCCTGTTTGACGCTTTCCATCAGCTCATCAAAAAATTTGCTCACGAGAATCTCCATCATTTGATTGCGTTTTTTCCATCGCTCTCAGGTATTGCCTGAGAGCGATTCGCTCACTCAGCTTCAGGCCGGGGCTTTCCAGCTGAGCATTTTCTGCTGGGCGACTTGCAGCAGGTCGCTGCCGTCTTTGGTCAGCAGGTAGAGGGCATGGGTGATGTGCGGGATGTCTTCGACGTCGGCGTGTTTGAAGCAGATGCAGTAGAGCGTTTGCAGCAGGTCACTGGACGCACGCAGGCGCTGGACGGCGCATTCGAGGATGTCTTGCGGGTTGGCATCGGTGTCGATGACCAGGGGCTTGGTGTCAGTGAGGTTGGAGTCGACGGGGCGGTAGCGATCGGAGTGGAGCTCGTTCCATGATTTCATTTTTAGATCCTCAATTGCTTCGAATGAAGCCACCACATCGTGACCAAGCGACTGGAGGCGACTGTGTTCGGGTTGGTCAACCGGTGAGGATCATGCACATACCCGGCACGCTCGAAAGCGTCCCAAACACAGCCACCATAACGCTGCTGGCAATTGAGTGCCGGCAGCATACAGCGGACGCGAATGCATGATCCAATCGGGTGACCAAGCCCGAGCCGCTGAATTGGCAGCGACAGTCACAACTATAGGTTTCGGCCTATCGGCGCCGATAGAAGACAAGGCGCCGCTGCGTGTAGGAACGGGATGCAGATTCGAGCAGGCCGTTCCTACAGATCTATCACGGTTTTCAACGAATCGCCCGATACCCCTCGACATCCAGCACACTCGTCGTCAGTCCGGTCGCCGGCGCGTAGATCCCGCCCTTCACCGACGAGAAAGGCAAACCTCTGCTGCCCAGCGACACGTAGCGTTCGCCTTGGTCCAGTTCGGTGAACCAGGTGTAGGAGTACTTTTCCATGGCCTTGTATTTCGCGGCGTCCCTGACCATCGCATCGCCGCATTGCTTCAGGGCGGCGTCGCTCAGGTTCAGGGAGTTGGTCAGCGGGGTGCCCCAACGCTTGAGGCAGGTCTCGGCGAAGTGGCGCACGAATTGGCCGGGTTCGGCGAGGACCTTCGGGCCGGCGTTGCCGTCAGCGGCAGCGTTGCCGACCAGGGTGGCGTGGCGGCCGGGGATCGGGAAGATATGCGTGCGCGTACCGGTAGCCGTTTGCGGGATAACGCAGCTGAAACCTTTCGAACGCTCGTCGCGGGCATAGAAGCCAACGTACTCTTTGACGTTGCTGTTGAGTTTGACCCGATGTTCCTGGAAGTTGCCGATACCGGGCACCGGATCAATGGCGAGGATCTTCACCGGAATGCTTTTCAAAGCACTGTCATTGAACATGGCGTTGGCCAGCATATGGCAACTTATACCGCCTCGACTCCAGCCGACCAGGTTGACCTGAGTGGGAATAATGCCATCCTTGCGGAACGTTTTAATGATTTGCTCCTGCAACTTCTGCTGGGTCACGCTGCGTTCTCCGTAGTTGTATTTACGCCAAAACCAGGAGCCTTCGATTTTTACATCTTCAATGGGAATACCGGCCGCTTTGAGACGGTTGTATTCCGCTTCGGTCAGTTGTTGGCGTTGCCAGTCGCACTTGCCTTTGATGATGTTCATTGCGTGCAGCACGTTTTCCTCCCAGCCCTTGCCGAACAACGTGCCGCTGAGACCGTAGTCGGCAGATTTGGTGAACAGCTCATCGGCCTGCAGGTTACTGGAGCCGGGGCCGTCGACGACAATCCATTCGGCGAACTCGCGGCCCGCGTGGTGCGAAGCGAGAGTGGACACCAACTCGCCGTTCCAATAGTTGTTGTTGCTGGTGTCGAACTTGGTGGAACCCGTGCCGCAAAAGAAAATAGTCAATGTGCTCATCATGTTGCTCTTGAATGAATTAAGAGCAAGCAGGCTAGTTTTTTATATTGCGGATATGAAGTGGTTAGTTGTTGCGTTGTTTGTGCGCGTGATTTTATAAAGCGTTTGCAAGTTGAAGTTTTGCTACTTCCAGAAGTTCGCAGCCGTCTTGGGTCAATAAATACAGGGCGTTGACGATGTTCGGGATGTCTTTGACATCGGCCTGTTTGAAACACAAACAGTAAAGAGTCTCCAGCAAATCGCTGGCGGCACGCAGGCGTTGATGCGCAGCGTCGAGCAGTTCGCCGTGGCTGGCTTGGGTATCTATGGTCAGCACCGGATGATCGCCGTCGGTGCTTTTGAGCGGGCGATAACGATTGGCCAGCGGGTTATGCATGTTCATGTTCAGACGTGTCCTGTACGAAGTCGCTCCAGTGGTTGCAGCCGCGCCGGCCACTATAGAAGTGCGTGGCAAGGGGTCACAAGACCGCCGTGATGGACGGAGTTCGTAGGGGTTTTTCCGAGACTCGGGCAATTGCCCTACAAGGTTTTGCAGCTTTTTCGAGGTAAAACCCTTAGCGCAGAAATTTCCCACGGGATTCACAGGCGTTTCTTGAGAATCCTCTGTATGGTGCGCGCCAGAAACTGTAGGACGTTTCCAAACGTCCGATGCGCGCTTAAAGGGAATTGAGTATGCGGTGGCTACGAATAGCCTCGATTTTATTGCTGGGGACCATGGGTTGTCGCTTGGCCGTAGCTGCTGATGCCGGCAACGGCTGGGTGTTTGTCGATCTGCAACGCACCGGCTGGCCCGACGCGCTGTCCAGCCAGGCCCGCATCGATACTGCTTCACGTGCCGAAGTGTTGATGTTCGCCAAAGTCCTGTTGGCGAGTGAAACGCTGGATGCTGGCGCACTGCAACGGCAACTGGATGTGCCGCATGTGCGGCTCAAACCGATCCGACAGGTGCGCGAGGGACTGTGGGAGCGTTTGCTGGGCATTTATCGCAACGCCAGTCAGGACTGTGGCGAACAGCTGTTCTGTGCACGAGTGCGCAGTGTGGCGGACCTGCGACAACTGGCGGCGGCGTTTACCGGCGATATCAGTCCGGCCCATGCACAGTGGGCGAGCAAGAGCCAGGGTGTGCATGAACAGGAACTGAATGCGCAACTTCGGGTGGCCGTGCTGCGTCCCTAGCCTGTCGTTGCGACGAGACCTAGGTGACTACGTGATCTGCAGTGGCGCGCATGGCGAGGGGCGGAATGTCATCGGGGAGTTGCATGCATCCGCCCAGCAACAGCGATGCGAGCGTCAGGGTGAGGAGCAGTTTCAGTCTGTCGGACATGTTTATTCCTTGAGTTGACCCACGGGTGTCGGCCGTCCTGGCACGACGCTCGTTTCGTGGATGCGGCGCACGTTACCTGCCTTGCGGTCAGGCCGGCGAGAGGCAAATTGTTTCCTTTGTTTGATCCGGTGGGATCCGCCCCGGCGCTGTATCATCCCGTATCGAATTGACCCCCGACCTTTTCTCGACTCGCTGTGATCGCCCGCTAGGCTGTTGGCATCACAGCGGTCAACGGAGTGACAGCGCATGCACCACACCCTGGAACAGGTTTTCGGTTATCCACAGTTTCGACCCGGGCAGGAAGCGGCAATCAGCGCTGTATTGGCCGGGCGCTCGGCGGCGGCGATTTTCCCCACCGGGTCCGGCAAGTCACTGTGCTATCAAGTGCCGGCGCTGTTGCTGCCGCATCTGACCCTGGTGGTGTCGCCGCTGTTGGCGTTGATGCAGGATCAACTGGCATTCCTCAAACGTCACGGTATCAGTGCCGGCAGCATCGATTCGGCGCAAAGTCGCGATGATGCCAATGACGTGATGGCCCGCGCCCGTTCGGGTGAATTGAAGATTCTGATGATTTCGGTGGAGCGCCTGAAGAACGAGCGTTTCCGCAACTTTTTGCAGCAGGTGCCGATCTCGTTGCTGGTGATTGATGAAGCGCACTGTATTTCGGAATGGGGCCACAACTTCCGCCCCGACTATCTGAAGCTGCCGGACTATCAGCGCCAGTTCAACATCCCGCAAACCCTGCTGCTGACGGCCACGGCGACGCCGAAAGTTGTCGCCGACATGCAGGCCAGATTCGCCATCGCCGCTGCTGATGTGGTGACCACCGGTTTCTATCGACCCAACCTCAATCTGCTGGTGGAACCGGTACGCGGCGAGGACAAACGCCGGCGCCTGGTGGAGTGGATGAGCGAGCGTCCAGGCCAGCCGAGCATTGTCTACGTGACGCTGCAGAAAACTGCCGAACACATCGCCGAGCATCTGGGGCGCAACGGCATACAGGCCCAGGCCTATCACGCCGGTTTGCCCAATGATCAGCGCGAGGCGATTCAGAAGGAATTCATGGCCGGGCAGTCCAATTGCATCGTCGCAACCATTGCCTTCGGTATGGGGATCGACAAGAGCGACATCCGCAACGTGGTGCATTTCGACTTGCCGAAATCCATCGAAAACTACAGTCAGGAAATCGGTCGCGCCGGACGCGACGGGCAGCCGTCGGATTGCCTGGTGCTGGCCAACCGCGACAGCCTCAACGTGCTGGAAAACTTCGTCTACGGCGATACCCCGGAGCGTGAGGGGATTCGTTGTGTGCTGGAAGAAATGCAGGCTGCCGCAGCCGAAGGGCAGTGGGAGTTTCTGCTCGGGCCGCTGGCCGACCAGAGCAACATTCGCGCGTTGCCGCTGAAAACTTTACTGGTGCAAATGGAGCTGTGCGGTTTGATCGCGCCGCGCTATGCCTATTACGCCGAATACCGTTTCAAATACCTGCTGGAGCCGGAAGCCTTGCTTGAGCGTTTCGACGGTGAGCGCAGGGATTTCGTCGCGGCCATCATCCACACCTCCAGTCGCGCACGCACCTGGGCCACGGTGAATTTCGAAGCGATGTACACGCAGTATTCGGCTGAGCGCAACCGGGTGGTGAAGGCGCTGGATTACTTTCAGGAGAAGGGCTGGGTCGAGCTTGAGAGCAAGCAGATGACCGAGGTCTACAACGTGCTGCACAGTGATTTCGACAGCGCTGTTTTGAGCGCCGAATTGCATGCGTATTTCACCCGGCATGAACAGACTGAAATAGCACGGATTCACGCCATGCTCGATCTGTTCGGCACTGAGCGTTGCCTGGGTCATCGCCTGGCCGAGCACTTCGGCGATCACAACGCCCCCGAGCGATGCGGGCACTGTTCGGTGTGCCACGGTGATGTCGCACGCCTTCCGGCGCCTCCCGAGTTGCCAGCGCTTGTGGATAAAAACTTCGCGGCGCTGTGCGGTGATTTTATCCACAGGCACGAACAGCACACTGGCAGTGTGCCGACGGCGGAGCGGCTGACGCGGTTTCTGTGCGGGATCAGTGTGCCGTTGTTCACCAGGTTAAAGGCACGGACGATTTCGGGGTATGCGGCGCTGGAGGAGTATCCGTACGCCGAGGTTCGCAGTTGGGCTCAAGAACATCTCTGATAGGTCGGCGGTTCCTGCAGTGTGCGATTTCAGGGCGATTGGGGTTTATCCATGCGCTGAATGTCGCTCATCACGGTAATAAACTTCAAAAACGTCCGGTGCCTGACTATGGTGAAGGCTGTCTTTGGATCGCCAACAAGAGAACAACATGAGCCAGACATCCTTCGATATTCAGCAAGCTGCCGTGATCGGCGCGGGCACCATGGGCCGCGGCATTGTCATGTGCCTGGCCAATGCTGGCATCGCCGTGCAGTGGGTCGATAACAATCCACAGATGCTTGAGCAGGCACTGGCGACGGTGGCCGACACCTATGCACACAATGTGCGTCAGGGCCGGATCGATCAGGTCGAAGCCGACGCACGCCTTGCCCGGATCAGCGCGGCGGCGGATTACCCGGCGATTCGCAATGTCGATCTGGTGATCGAAGCGGTATACGAAAACCTTGAGCTCAAGCAGAAGATCTTTCGCGAGCTGGATGGCCTGCTCAAGCCTGAGGCGTTGTTGGCGAGTAACACTTCGGCGCTGGATATCGACGCGATTGCTGCTGCGACTCGACGTCCGTCGCAAGTGCTCGGCCTGCATTTCTTCAGCCCCGCGCACATCATGAAACTGCTGGAAATCGTCCGTGGGGCACAGACTTCGCCGCCTGCACTGGAAGCGGCGCTGGCGCTGGGCAAGCGCATGGGCAAGGTCAGTGTGGTGTCGGGCAACTGCCACGGCTTTATCGGCAATCGTATGCTGCATCCGTACGTGCTGGAGGCGCGCAAGATGCTGCTCGAGGGCGCTTATCCACAACAGGTGGATGCGGCGCTGCAGGGGTTCGGTTTCGCCATGGGGCCGTTCCGCATGTATGACGTCGTCGGTATTGATCTGGAATGGCGCGCACGCGAGCTGGCCGGCAAGGGGCAGGATGCGCCGGAGGTTCAGGTGGACAACCGTTTGTGCGAGATGGGCCGCTTCGGGCAGAAATCCGGCAATGGTTATTATCACTATGAGCCGGGCAGTCGACAGGCCGAGCCTGATCCCGAAGTCGATGCACTGGTGCTGCGGGTCAGCGAAGAGCTGGGCTTCCAGCGCCGCGCGATCGGTCCGGAGGAGATTCTGGAGCGTTGCCTGCTGGCGCTGGTCAACGAGGGCGCAAAGATTCTTCAGGAAGGCATTGCCGGGTCGGCCCATGACATTGATCTGGTGTACCTGAACGGCTACGGATTCCCGGCCGACAAGGGCGGTCCGATGGCCTGGGCGGATCAGCAGGGGCTGGCGGACATTCATCAGCGCTTGCTGGCACTGCAAACGCGGCAGGGTGATCAGTGGCAACCGGCGCGCTTGATTGGCGAGCTGGCGGCTCAGGGCAAGGGGTTTGCCGAACGCTGATTGCTAGAGCCACCAAGGTTTCGCCTTTAGACTGCTCGCAAAACTTCCTGGATCAATGCTGATGTCCAACCCGATGCCACAACGCTCCGATTACCCGCATTTCCAGCCGGTCACCACGCGCTGGCACGACAACGACGTCTACGGGCATGTGAATAATGTCACCTATTACAGCTTCTTCGACACTGCAGTGAATACCTACCTGATCCAGGTCGGCGGCCTGGATATTCATGACGGCGAGGTGGTGGGGTTTGTGGTCAGTTCGGCCTGTGACTACTTTGCCTCGATCGCTTTTCCGGACTTGATCGAGATCGGTCTGCGGGTCGGCAAGCTGGGCAACAGTTCGGTGCAATACGAATTGGCGTTGTTCAAGGTCGGTGAAACTGAGGCCTGTGCGGCGGGGCGTTTCGTCCATGTATTCGTGGAACGAACGAGCAATCAGCCGGTGTCGATTCCAGGCAGATTGCGTGAAGCGCTGGAGCGTCTGGTGGTTTGAACCAGAGCAAAAAAAATCGCAGCCCAAGGGCTGCGATTTTTGCTTTCCCGCTTAACGCAACGGATTAGTCGCGATAGTAGCGGTGATGTTTGCGGTGACCATAAGCGTGGCCACGGCCAGGATGACGGTCGCGGTAGTAGCGACGGTCGTCGCGGCCGCGATCGTAATGACGATCATCGTCACGGCTTTCGTTACCCATGTAGTTGCCCAGCGCGCCACCGGCGCCGCCACCTGCTGCGGCGCCGATCAGGCTGCCGGTGGTGCCGCCCATGCTGCGGCCGACCACGTTACCGCCGGCTGCGCCCAGCGCACCACCAATGGCTGCTTCGCCACGGCTGTGCTTGTTGGCGCCGACCGCGCTACCACCCGCGCCGCCCAGGGCTGCGCCAATGGTTGAACCTGTATTGCCGCCTAAAGACTGACCGACGACCGAGCCAAGAACCCCGCCCAATGCGCCGCCCACACCTGCTTCGGTGGTGCCTCCGGCAGAAGCGAAGCCACTGACCAGGCCAAGGGACAACAAGAGAATCGAGGAGAACTTCATAGAGGAGCCTCAAAGGGATGACGGCGCGATCCTGAGGCTCTGTACCAAGACTGACAATCGAAATCCGACGAATAACACGACCTGTATACAATTCTGCAAGTTGCTGTTTTGTATGCGGAACTTAAGCGATTTTCGCCGGTCTTTAGCTACTTCGGACAGGCCGTTTTTGAGAAAAAACGGCCTTTTTTGTGGGCGTTCGAAAGCTTCAGGAAACTGAGACTCAACACAGATTCTTTGGCGAGGGAGCTTACTCCCGCCGGGCCGCGAAGCGGCCCCAAAAAATGCAAAACGGAGGCAGTCCTGCGGCCTCCAGCGGGAGCAAGCTCCCTCGCCACAGGGCCGCGAGTTTAAGCGGACTTGGCCATGATCAACCCGGTCTCACTGGCCGCCTCAAGGCGGATCGCAATGAACTTCGATGTCGGCGTATGGCTGCCATCTCCGGTGCTTTCCAGCGGCACCAGCGGATTTACTTCCGGGTAGTAAGCCGCCGCCTGACCGGCAGGAATATCAAACGCCAGCAAGGTAAAGCCTTTCACCCGACGCTCACGGCCATCGTCCCAGATCGACACGATGTCAGCCTTCTGCCCCGGGCGGAAGCCCAGGCGAATGATGTCGGCCTCGTTGGCGAACAGCACATCGCGCTGGCCCTTGACCCCACGATAACGGTCGTCGAGGCCATAGATGGTGGTGTTGTACTGATCGTGGGAGCGCATCGATTGCAGGATCAGGTCCGGCAGTTGCCCGGTGGCGCGGGTACGTTCGTGCACCAGATCCTTGGGCAGCCGGTTGGCGCGGAAATTGGCCCGGCCCGACGGGGTGTTCCACTTGCGTGCGCCAGCACTGTTGCCGAGGTAGAACCCACCTGGATTCTTGACC
Source organism: Pseudomonas sp. 22189 (assembly GCF_052045635.1). Lineage (NCBI taxonomy): Bacteria > Pseudomonadati > Pseudomonadota > Gammaproteobacteria > Pseudomonadales > Pseudomonadaceae > Pseudomonas > Pseudomonas sp. 22189. The sequence continues at coordinate 103,946 of NZ_JBQEPG010000007.1, read as the reverse complement.
TTCTCGTTGAAGTCCTTGAAGCCCGGAATGGTATCGGCGATCAGGTCGCGGATGCGCCCGTAATCGGCCACCAGCCAGTTCCAGTCCACCGGTTTGCTGCCCAGCGTGGCGGCGGCGATCCCGGCAATGATCGCCGGTTCCGAGCGCATCTGGTTCGACAGCGGCTGCAACTGACCATTGGAGGCGTGAACCATGCTGAACGAGTCTTCCACGGTGACTGCCTGCGGGCCTTCGGTCTGGATGTCGATGTCGGTGCGGCCGAGGCAAGGCAGGATCAGCGCGTCCTTGCCGTGGGCCAGGTGGCTGCGGTTGAGCTTGGTGCTGATCTGCACCGTGAGGTCGCAGTTGCTCAGCGCCGCGAAGGTGCGCGGGCTGTCCGGCGTGGCCTGGGCGAAGTTGCCGCCCAGACCGATGAAGACCTTGGCGCGGCCCTCGGCCATGGCGTGGATCGCCTCGACCACGTTGTGCCCGTTGTCACGCGGCACCTTGAACTGGAAACGCCGCTCAAGAGCGTCAAGGAACGCTACCGGTGGGCGCTCGTTGATGCCCATGGTGCGGTCGCCCTGCACGTTACTGTGACCGCGCACCGGGCACAGGCCGGCCCCGGGTTTGCCGACGTTGCCGCGCAGCAGCATCAGGTTGGCGATTTCCTGGATGGTCGGCACCGAGTGGCGATGCTGGGTGATACCCATCGCCCAGCACATGATCACGTTCTTGCCTTTGGCGTACATGCGCGCCGCTTGTTCGATTTCCAACAGGGTCAGGCCGGACTGCGCGACGATCTGCTCCCATGGCGTGTCATCCACCACGCCGAGATACTCCAGCACGTTGGTGCTGTGGGCATTGAGGAAGTCGTGATCGAACACTGCAGGTTCACCGGCCTTCTGCGCATCGCGCTCCCACTGCAGGAGGAACTTGGCCATGCCGCGCAGTACCGCCATGTCGCCGCCCAGTGCCGGACGGAAGTACGCGGTGTTGGTCGGTTTGTCGCCATTGGTGAGCATTTCCAGCGGGTGCTGTGGATGCTGAAAACGTTCCAGACCGCGCTCTTTCAGCGGGTTGATGCACACCACTTGTGCGCCGCGCTTCACGGCTTCGCGCAGCGGCTCGAGCATCCGTGGATGGTTGGTGCCGGGGTTCTGGCCCCAGACGAAAATCGCATCGGCGTGTTCGAAGTCGTCGAAGGTGACCGTGCCTTTGCCGACGCCAACGCTCTGCGCCAACGCCACACCGCTGGCCTCGTGGCACATGTTCGAGCAGTCGGGGAAGTTGTTGGTGCCGTAGGCACGCACGAACAGTTGATACAGGTACGCCGCTTCGTTGCTGGCGCGGCCCGAGGTGTAGAACTCGGCTTGATCCGGGCTCGACAACGCTTGCAGGTGCTTGCCGATCAGGGCAAAGGCGTCGTCCCAGGCGATCGGCTTGTAGCGGTCGGTCTGCGCATCGTAGACCATCGGCTCGGTCAGGCGGCCCTGGTATTCAAGCCAATAGTCGCTCTGCTCCAGCAACGACGTGACGCTGTGTTTGGCGAAGAACTTGCCGTCCACTCGACGCTTGGTCGCTTCCCAGTTCACCGCTTTGGCGCCGTTCTCGCAGAACTTGACCATGCCGCTTTCCGGCGAATCGCCCCAGGCGCAGCCCGGGCAGTCGAAGCCGCCGTTCTGGTTGGTCTTGAGCATCATGCGCAAGTTTTTCAGCGCGTTGTCGCTGGTCAACCAGGCCTGAGCCACACTGATCAGTGCACCCCAACCGCCGGCAGGGCCCTTGTAAGGCTTGTAGCGCGGGACAGGTTTCTGGTCGGCTTGATGATGTTGGCTCACGCTTGGTTCTCCATCGCTGGGCTATAGACCCGCGGCGCATTCTTCTGCGGCAGGTGGATGAGATTGAGGTTGTGGCGACGGGCCCATTGCACGGCAAGGCCCGTGGGCGCGGACAGGCTGACCAGCGTCTGGATCCCGGCGCGCAACACTTTCTGGATCAATTCGAGACTGCAACGGCTGGTGACAATCGCCAGGCCGCCGTCGGTGGAAATCTTCTGGCGGATCAGCCCGCCAATCAGCTTGTCGAGGGCGTTGTGCCGACCGATGTCTTCACGGCCCAGCAGCAATTCACCGCTGGCGTTCATGAACACCGCGGCGTGTACCGCACCGCAGTGCTGGCCGAGGGGCTGGAACGCACCGATGCGCTGGCGCAGACCGTCGAGCCATGCGGCGGGCGGCAGCGGTGCGCCGGGCAGGACTTGCAGATCGGGCAGGGCCTGCTCGACAGCTTCAACGCCGCACAGACCGCAGCCGCTGGTGCCGGCCAGCTGTCGGCGCTGTTGTTTGAGGTTCCAGAACGCGCGGTTGGCGATCGTCACTTGCGCGTATTGCGCCGAGCCGGCGCCGGTCAGTTGCAGGTCATAAATGTCGCTGGCGTCTGCGATGATGCCGCTGCCGAGGCTGAAACCGACGATGAAATCTTCCAGATCCGTCGGCGTCACCAGCATCACCGCCTGACTGATGCCGTTGTAGGCGATCGCCAGCGCGACTTCCTCGGCGAGCGCGGTGCTGGCCGATTCCACAAGGGGCAGATCGCTGTAACTGTAGGTCTGGCTGGCGGCGGGCGCGGGCGTTTGAAGTGCAGGCGCCGCGCAAGTGGGGCGCTTGGCGTTCATGGCATCACCGACGGATTGATCAACGCTAAGACTAGGCGCGGCAACTTGTCGCGTCTAATCGCTACTGTCGATCTATTGATAGACGCCGTCGATCAAGCAAGGGGCCGCGATCTGCGGGACGCGCGCCAGACGCTTGAGCCAGCGGCGGAGCCGGGTCATTGGTCGGGCTGGAACCGGGTTCGGCAAACGTGGTCTAGGCTTGGACGTCTGGAATCCAAATCAAGGAGTGTGCGCCATGAGTCTGTTGAGCTTTGTGAAAGAGGCCGGTGAGAAACTGATCGATCTGCTGACCCCTGGTAATGCCAATGCCAGCGAGCAGTTGAAGGAACACATCAGCAAGGTCGGGCTGGGCAATCCGAATGTTCAGGCAACCGTGGATGGCGACAAGGTCACAGTGACCGGTGAGGTAGCAAGCCAGGAGGAGAAGGAAAAAATCCTGCTGGCGGTGGGTAACATCGAAGGCGTGGGCAGTGTTGATGATCAGATCACAGTGACCGGGCCGGTTGTGGCTGCGGCACGTTTTGTCGTAGTGAAGAAGGGCGACACCCTCAGCGCGATTTCCCTGGCGGTGTATGGCAATGCCAACCAATACAACAAGATTTTCGAAGCCAACAAACCGATGCTCAAGGACGTGAACAAAATCTATCCGGGCCAGACCCTGCGTATCCCCGAGTAATACAACATCCTGTAGGAGCTGCCGAAGGCTGCGATCTTTTGATCTTGTTTTTTAAACAATCAAAGTCAAAAGATCGCAGCCTTCGGCAGCTCCTACAGGAAATCAGAGTCCCTGGATCAAATCGCGGTAATCTTCAACCGCCGCAAACTCGGCCGTGTCCTTCGGCCCCTTGCGACTGTCCGGTTCTTTCACCGCCAACAAATGCGTCACACCAAATTCCCGTGCACTGCGCAGAATCGGCAACGTATCGTCAATGAACAGACTGCGCGCCGGATCAAAATCGATATCCGCCTGCAAGGCATCCCAGAACTGCGGGTTCTCTTTGGGATAACCGTAATCGTGTGAGCTGATCAGCCGTTCGAAATACGGCGCCAGTTCGACCCGCTCCAGTTTCAGCGACAGTGAATCGCGATGCGCGTTGGTGATCATGATCACCTGTTTGCCGGCCTCTTTGATCGCCTGCAGGAAGGTATCGGCATCCGGACGCAGCGCGATCAGGTGCGCGGTCTCCAGTTTCAGTTCACGTACCGAGAGCTTCAGTTCGGCACTCCAGAAATCCAGGCAGTACCACTGCAGCTGTCCGGCATGGCGCTCGAACAGCGGCTGCAGTTCCATGTCGGCCATGGCCCGGCTCACTCCGTGCAGATCGGCGTAGCGTTGTGGCAGGTGTTCCAGCCAGAAGTGGTTGTCGAAGTGCAGGTCCAACAACGTACCGTCCATGTCCAGCAGGACGGTATCGATGTCAGACCACGGTAAAGAAGGCATGGCAACGTCTCGAGCGGTAGAAAGATATCCGACACAAACAATCGGGAAAGCCGCGTTATAGTAGCGCGTTCACGCCAAGGAGCTTTGCATGCGCCAGAAACCCACTGTACTCGCCCGCGAGATTGTTGCCACCAGTCGTCTGTTTTGCGTCGAAGAACTGAAGCTGCGTTTTTCCAATGGCGTGGAACGCACTTACGAGCGTCTGGTCGGCAAAGGCGCGGGTTATGGCGCGGTGATGATTGTGGCGATGCTCGACAGCGAGCACGCGGTGCTGGTCGAGGAATACTGCGGCGGCACCGACGAATACGAACTGTCCTTGCCCAAAGGCCTGATCGAGCCGGGTGAAGATGTGCTGGCAGCGGCCGAGCGCGAGCTCAAGGAAGAGGCCGGTTTCGGCGCGCGCCAGCTGGAGCATCTGACCGAGTTGTCGCTGTCGCCCGGTTACATGAGCCAGAAGATTCAGGTGGTGCTGGCCACCGATCTGTACGAGGAGCGTCTGGAGGGCGACGAGCCCGAGCCGATGCGGGTCGACAAGGTCAACCTGCGTGAACTGGCGGCGCTGGCGCAAAACCCGCAATTTACCGAAGGCCGTGCCCTGGCGGCGCTGTATCTGGCGCGTGATCTGCTGACGCAGCGCGGGTTCTTTCAGTCATGAGTGAGATGTCGATGAATTTTTCCCATCCTTTGATGGCGCCAGTGGTTGAGCTGGCATTGCAGGCTGGCGAGGCGATTCTGCCGTTCTGGCGCTCTGGCGTGGAGGTCACCGCCAAGTCCGATGATTCACCGGTGACCGCAGCGGACATGGCCGCGCACCACGTGATCGTCGCCGGGCTGACCGCACTGGACTCCAGTATTCCGATTCTGTCCGAGGAGGACGCCAGCATTCCGCAGAGCGTGCGCGCCGGGTGGCAGCGCTGGTGGTTGGTGGACCCGCTGGATGGCACCAAGGAGTTCATCAGCGGCAGCGAAGAATTCACCGTCAACATCGCCCTGATCGAAAACGGGCGGGTGGTGTTTGGCGTGGTGTCGATGCCGACCAATGGCCGGTTCTATGTTGGCGGTGCCGGTCTCGGCGCGTGGCGTGGGGACAAGGGTGGTTCGCCGGTGGCGATTCAGGTGCGTGATGCGCTCGCGCCCGGTGAAGCGTTTACCGTGGTGGCGAGCCGTCGCCACTCCAGTGCGGAGCAGGAACGTCTGCTCGCCGGTTTGAGCGCCAGCCTGGGCGAGTTGCAACTGGCAAACATCGGCAGTTCGCTGAAGTTTTGTCTGTTGGCTGAAGGGGCGGCGGATTGTTATCCGCGATTGGCGCCGACGTCGCAATGGGACACCGCGGCGGCGCAGGGCGTGCTCGAAGGTGCCGGCGGCGAAGTGATGGATCTGCAGGGCGACGCGTTCTGTTACCCGGCGCGGGAATCGCTGCTCAATGAGTTCTTTCTGGCGTTGCCGGCGAAGGCGGCGTGGCGTTCAAGACTGTTGGAGCTGGCTCGCTCCTGAGATCAAAAGATCGCAGCCTGCGGCAGCTCCTACAGAGGATTTCGCATCCCCCTGTAGGAGCTGCCGAAGGCTGCGATCTTTTGCTTCAGCGGTGCAGAACGTATTGCCCGCTGAACGTCACAGCATCTTCATCACTCCCGGCGTTGACGATCCGCGTGTTGAGCGTCAATCGTGCCCGCCCATAACGCTGATACATCGCCAGAAACTTCTTCCAGACCGCCGCTTCCGGTGCCGGGCAAATCGCTTTGGCATCACCGGTCACAGGCAGCGGATAGCTGATCTGGCCTTCCTGAATCACGATGTGCCCGTCTTCGATGCCTTCTTCTTTCAGGCGCAGATGCAGCCAGCCCCAACCCGCCAGCACCGCGCCGCAGTAGAGACTGCCGCCGAACATGGTGCTCTTGTGATTGACGTTCGGCTCCAGCGGCAAGTGCAAACTCAACTGCTGCTCCTGCCAGGCGAGGACCTTCAGACCCATCTCGCGGGTCAGGGGAATGTCGTGATGCAGCACCGATTCCAGATAGCGACTGTCGCGGCTCATTCGGCTTCGTCTCCATGGGCGTTACTGTCGGCGAAATTCAAGCCGTGCTTGCGCAGTTTGTCGTGCAGGGTCTTGCGCGGAATGCCCAGGGCTTCGGCGAGGCTGCGCACCGAACTGTGGGAGCGCGCCAGTTCGGCGGCAATCAACGATTTCTCGAAGTTTTCCACTTGCTCACTCAGGCCGCCACTGATGACTTCCACGGCGGTGCCGCCGCCTTCACTTCCACTGTTGTCCAGTGCCAGTTCCAGACCGAGGGCGAAACGCTCGGCGGCGTTCTGCAGTTCGCGCACATTGCCGGGCCAGGTGTGGCGCAACAGCAAGGCGCGTTGCGCCGGTTGCAGTTCGTGCGGCGGCAGACCATGGCGGGCGCTGGCTTCGTCGGCATAATGCTGGAACAGCACCAGCGCATCTTCGCCGCGTTCGCGCAGTGGCGGAATGCGCAGCGGCGCCACGTTCAGACGGTAATACAAGTCGGCGCGGAAGCGTCCTTGATCGGCGGCTTGCCGCAGGTCTTCCTTGGTCGCGGCGATGACGCGGATGTCCAGCGGGATCAACTGATTGCCACCCAGACGTTCGACCACACGCTCTTGCAGCATGCGCAGCAGTTTCACCTGCACGTCCATGCTCATGCTTTCGATTTCATCGAGGAACAGCGTGCCGCCGTTGGCGAATTCGAACTTGCCGATCCGGCGTTTCTGCGCGCCGGTGAAGGCGCCCGGTTCATGCCCGAACAGCTCGCTTTCGACCACCGATTCAGCCAGGGCGCCGGCGTTGATCGCCACGAACGGCCCGTTACGCCGGCTCGACAGGTCGTGCAGCGCACGGGCCACGACCTCTTTGCCGGCGCCGGTTTCACCGAGAATCAGCACGTCGGCCTTGGTCGCCGCCAGTGCGCCGATCTGCTCGCGCAGGCGCAGCATCGGCGCCGAATGGCCGACCAGTCGCGCGCTCAATTCGTTACGGTCGCTGAGGGCCAGACGCAGGCTGCGGTTGTCCAGCACCAGCCGGCGCAGGGCGAGGGCGCGGCGCACGCTGTCGAGCAGGGCATCGCTGGCGAACGGTTTTTCCAGAAAGTCATAGGCGCCGGCCCGCATCGCCTGCACTGCCAGCGGCACGTCGCCGTGGCCGGTGATCAGCAACACCGGCAGCTCCGGATCCTGAGCGTGCAATTCGCTCAACAGTTCCAGGCCGTCCATGCCTGGCATGCGGATGTCGCTGACCACCACCCCGGGCCAGTCACGCTCCAGTTGCGCGGCGAGACCTTTGGCTTCGGACAGCGGAAGGATTTTCAGCCCGGCCAGGTCCAGGGTCTGGCCGAGGGCCTGACGCAGGTGCGGATCGTCGTCGATCAACACCACCTGAATGCGATTGTCGATGGTCATGCACTTCGATCCTCGGACGGTTGCAGGCTGACCCCGGGTGCGCCGGCGCGCAGCCGCAGGGTGATCAAGGCGCCACCTTGCTTGTGGTTGGCGAACGACAGTTCGCCGCCGAAGGCGCGCATCAGGGTTTCACAGATCGCCAGCCCCAGACCAAGGCCCTGAGTGCGGGTCTTGGTGGTGTAGAAGGGCTCGCTGGCGCGGCCGAGGGCTTCCATGCAAAAGCCCGGGCCGTTGTCGCGAATGTACAGATTGACGCCCTCGGCGGTGGATTCGGCACTCAGCCACAGTTTGCGCGGCGGGCCTTTTTCGGTCAGCGCATCGAGGGCGTTGGCCAGCAGATTGCCGAGCACCTGGCGCAGTCGGGTTTCCCCGGCCTCGACCCACAGGGTGGCGGCGGGCAGGTCGCGGATCAGCTCGACTTCCATGCTGCGGCGCCGTTTGGCCAGCAATGCCAGCGCATCATCCAGCGCCGGTTGCAGGGCCACGCTTTCCGGAGCATGGCGGTCGCGGCGGGCGAAGGCACGCAGGTGGGCGATGATCGAGGCCATGCGCCCGGTCAGTTCGCTGATCAGTTTGAGGTTGCCACGGGCGTCTTCGGTGCGTTGGTGATCAAGCAGCACTTCGGCGTTTTCCGCGTAGCTGCGGATCGCCGCCAGCGGTTGGTTGAGCTCGTGGCTGATGCTCGCCGACATCGTGCCCAGTGCCGAGAGTTTGCCGGCCTGGACCAGGTCGTCCTGGGCACGCACCAGCTCCTGCTGAGCCTGTTCGCGCTCCAGCACTTCCTGCTTGAGGCGCCGGTTGAGGCCTTCCAGATCGCTGGTCCGCTCGGCCACCCGGCCTTCGAGTTCACGGCGGGCCTTGGCTTCGAAGGCAATACGTTCCAGGTAATGTCGACGGCGCTGCATCATCAAACCGAGCAGGAGCATCACCACCAACAGCGTGGCGCCACCGATCGCGACAACGGTACGCACCGGGCGATCGATCAGCGTGCGCGGGGCAAGGATGCTGACGCTCCAGCCGGTTTCGGCGATGTTCACGGTCTGCGTCAGCCAGGCGTTTTCGCTGAGGTTCAGCGGACGCGGCTCGCGGGTCGGATAGGGCAGGATCGCGGTGATCGCCGAGCGCTCGGTGTCGCTCAACGTCCGGGTTGATCGGAAACGCCACTCCGGGCGCGAGGTGAGGATGACCACGCCGTTATGGTCGGTCACCAACAGTTGTTCCGGGGTTTTGCCCCACAGACTTTCGGTGTGATCGAGGTCGACCTTGATCACCAGCACGCCGATGATTTTTTCGCCATTGCGCACGGCGGCGGCGAAGAAATAACCGCGTTTGGCCGACGTAGTGCCGAGGCCGAAGAAGCGTCCCAGACGCCCAGCCATGGCTTCGCTGAAATACGGACGGAAAGCGAAATTGCGCCCCACGAAGCTGTCATGTTTGTCCCAGTTCGACGCCGCCAGGGTCTGGCCGCTGGTGTCCATCAGGTACATGACTTCTGCGCCAGTCTGTGCGGCGATGTTTTTCAGCAGGCGATTGGCGTTGCCCTGGGTGACGCCGTCGTCCGGTGCGCCGAGTACGGCGCGCAGGGCCGGCAGGTCGCCGAGGATCTGCGGCAACACTTCATAGCGGTGCAGGGTGCCCAGCAGGTTGGCGACGTAGAGGTCAAGGGTCTGGCGGTTTTGCCCGGCCAGTTCACTGCGGTAATAGCGCTCGGCCAGATGCTCAAGCGGCCACAGCAGCGGCGCCAGACACAGGGCCAGCAGGGCGAGGCTGCGCCAGCGGGGTCTGCGGGGAAGGGTAGGTTTCATGAGCCGAATGCGCCTGTAGTGACAGGCGCATTATGCCTAGGCTCAGGCGAAGACGTCAGCGTCCTTGAGCAGCGCGCCGACCTGATCCTTGGCCGACAGCTTCGGCGCTTCGTCCAGTTGCCAGTCGATGCCCAGTGCGGGGTCGTTCCAACGAATGCTGCGCTCGGATGATGGATCGTAGTAGTTGGTGGTCTTGTAGAGGAATTCGGCGAACTCGCTCAGTACCACGAAACCATGGGCGAAGCCTTCCGGCACCCACAGTTGGCGGTGGTTCTCGGCCGACAGGCGTACGGCAACCCATTTGCCGAAGTGCGGCGAGCTGCGGCGAATGTCCACCGCCACATCAAGCACTTCGCCGGCGGTCACCCGAACCAGTTTGCCCTGGGTATTTTGCAACTGGTAATGCAGACCGCGCAGCACGCCTTTCTGCGAGCGTGAGTGGTTGTCTTGAACGAACTGGGTGTCCAGCCCTGTTGCATCCTGGAACGCCTTGGCGTTGAAACTCTCGTAGAAGAAGCCGCGCTCGTCACCAAATACCTTGGGTTCGATGATCAGAACACCGGGCAGATCGGTGGTGATTACATTCATGAGGTTTGTCCCGGATAGATGTGAATGGCCGACATTCTTGCGCAAAGCGCCGACGGATGCGAGCGCTGGAATTACCGTGATCGGGGGTTGCGCATCTACTGCAGCAATGGCGATATAGGCGCCTAATAAAATTTCAGGGGTCGTCCCATGCCGCTCGCCACGTTGATTCATCGCGCCAGTTTGCCCAGCCCACAGGTCTCTGAGGCGCAGGCCCGGCATTGGTTGGCGGAGCATTACGGGCTCAGCGGCACGTTACAGGCGCTGGGCAGTCAGCAGGATCTGAACTATCGGGTCGACAGTGAGCGTGGGCGCTTTGTCCTGAAAATCTGCCGCGGCGACTATGCACTGGTCGAGTTGCAGGCTCAGCATGCAGGCCTCAAGTACCTTGCCGAACACTCGTCAGTGCACGTACCCCGGGTGATCCCGGCCGGCAATGGCGCGGATCTGCTGTCGCTGGACTCCGATGGCGAGCCGGTGCACGTGCGATTGCTGGACTACATCGAAGGTCAGCCGCTGACGCATCTTGATCACTTGGGCCACGACGTGGTGGCCGGTTTCGGTCGGCTGTGTGGCGAGATGGATCTGGCCCTGGCCGGCTTCGATCACCCGGGCCTGCAGCGCACGCTGCAATGGGACGCGCGCCATGCCAGTGCGCTGATCAGCCACCTGCTGCCGGTGATCAAGGATGAACGCCAGCGCGCACTGATCGCGGGCGCCGCCGAGCAGGCCGAACGTCGCTTGCAGCCGCTGCAGGACAAGCTGCCGGTGCAGGCGATCCACATGGACATCACCGACGATAATGCCGTCTGGCAACGCGATGCCAAGCGTCATTGGCAATTGCAGGGCGTGATCGACTTCGGTGATCTGGTGCGCACCTGGCGCATCACTGACCTGTCGGTGACGTGCGCGGCGCTGCTGCACCATGCCGGCGGCGATCCGTTTGTGATTCTGCCAGCGGTGCAGGCTTATCACGCGGTCAATCCGCTGCAACATGAAGAATTGCTGGCGTTGTGGCCGTTGATCGTGGCGCGGGCGGCGGTGCTGGTGCTCAGTGGTGAGCAACAGGTCAGCATCGATCCGGGCAACACCTACAGCCGCGACAACCTTGAACATGAGTGGGAAATCTTCCACGTAGCGACTTCGGTGCCGCTGGCGCTGATGGAGGCGGCGATTCTCACGGCGGTCGGCCAGCCGCTGCCGGCCATTGGCGGTGAAGGTTTCGCGCCGCTGCTGCCGGAACTGGTCGGGCGGGAGTTTGCGCTGATCGATCTTGGCGTCCTGAGTCCGCACTTCGAAGCGGGCAACTGGGAGCAACCGGGCATCGATCAACGGTTGCTGACCGAAGCCGCTGCCGCGCATGGTCTGGCGGCGAGCCGTTACGGACAATATCGCCTGTCGCAGACGCGACCGGACAGTGCGGTCGAGCCCCAGACGTTCCCGCTGCACGTTGAGTTGCGCGTGCCGCAGGGTTCGGCGGTGGAAGCGCCGTTTGCCGGTGTGCTGCATCACGCGGCGGACGGTGTGCTGCAACTCGACGGACCCCAGCTCAGCGTGCGCCTGTGGGGTGTTAGCGCCTCGCTGCACAGTGGCGCGGCGCTGGTCAAAGGTCAGGTGCTGGGGTCGGTCGATGGCCCGTTGAAGGTGCAGTTGAGCCGCGTTGCGTCGCTGGATGCGCCGTTGTTCTGCAGCCCTTCGCGCGCGGTCGCATGGCAGGCGTTGTGTCCTTCGCCAGCCACGCTGCTGGGGCTGGCCTGCGATGCCGAACCGGAGCTGGACGCCAAAACCCTGCTCGAACGACGTGACGCCAGTTTCGCCCGCACGCAAAAACATTATTACGTCGACCCGCCGCGCATCGAGCGTGGCTGGCGCAATCACCTGATCGACATGCAGGGTCGCTCCTACCTCGACATGCTCAACAACGTCGCGGTGCTCGGTCATGGTCATCCGCGCATGGCGCAGGTGGCGGCGCGGCAGTGGTCGCTGCTCAACACCAACTCGCGTTTCAACTATGCGGCGGTGGCGGAGTTTTCCGAACGCTTGCTGAAACTGGCGCCGGAAGGCATGGACCGGGTGTTTCTGGTCAACAGCGGCAGTGAGGCCAACGACTTGGCGATCCGGCTGGCGTGGGCCTACAGCGGCGGCCGCGACATGCTCAGCGTGCTGGAGGCCTATCACGGCTGGACGGTCGGCGCCGATGCGGTGTCGACGTCGGTTGCCGACAACCCGCGAGCGCTGGAAAGCCGTCCGGACTGGGTACATCCGGTGACTGCGCCGAACCTCTATCGTGGCGAATTCCGTGGCCTGGATTCTGCGCCGGATTATGTACACAGCGTCGAAACGCAACTGGCGCATATCGCCGCGCAGGAGCGCCAATTGGCCGGTTTCATCTGTGAACCGGTGTACGGCAACGCCGGCGGGATTTCCCTGCCGCCCGGTTATCTGAAACAGGTCTATGCGCTGGTGCGGGCCCAGGGCGGGGTGTGCATCGCCGATGAAGTTCAGGTCGGTTACGGGCGCATGGGCCACTTCTTCTGGGGCTTCGAAGAGCAAGGCGTGGTGCCGGACATCATCTGCATGGCCAAGGGCATGGGCAACGGTCAGCCGCTGGGCGCGGTGATCACGCGTCGGGAAATCGCCGAGGCACTGGAAGCTGAAGGTTATTTCTTCTCGTCGGCCGGCGGCAGTCCGGTGAGCTGCCAGATCGGCATGGCGGTGCTGGATGTGATGGAAGAAGAAAAGCTCTGGGAAAACGCCCGGGTGGTGGGCGGGCATTTCAAGGCGCGCCTGGAAGCCTTGATCGATAAACATCCGCTGGTGGGCGCGGTGCATGGTTCCGGGTTCTATCTGGGGGTGGAGCTGATCCGCAACCGCGAGACGCTGGAGCCGGCCACCGAGGAGACCACGCTGTTGTGCGATCGCCTGCGCGAGCTGGGGATCTTCATGCAGCCGACCGGGGATGACCTGAACATTCTCAAGATCAAACCGCCGATGGTCACCTCGCAGCGCAGTGTGGATTTCTTTGTCGACATGCTGGATCGGGTACTTGAGGAAGGCCTCTAAATCAGACCCCTGCAGGAGCTGCTGCAGGCTGCGATCTTTTGATCTGGCTCTTCAAAATCAAAAGATCGCAGCCTGCGGCAGCTCCTACAGAGATTCAGATTTATATCGATAATAGTTGTTTTATTTTAGATCTCTGGATGTTTGTTGGCTTTTAATGCCGATATTTATCGGTTATAAAGTCGCCATTGCTTCGCAACCCCCTCGACGGTTCCCTGGAGTCCTGATCCGATGACCACCTTGAAAAGTACCCCGCGTGACGATGGCTTCTACATGCCGGCCGAGTGGGCGCCGCAGACCCAGACCTGGATGATCTGGCCCGAGCGTCCGGACAACTGGCGCCTGGGTGGCAAGCCGGCGCAAGCCGCGCATGCGGCCGTGGCCAAAGCCATCGCGCGGTTCGAGCCGGTGACGGTTGCCGTGTCGGCCGGTCAGTACGAGAACGCTCGTGCACGCCTCGATGTACCGAATATTCGGGTGGTCGAGATGTCCAGCGATGACGCCTGGGTGCGCGACAGCGGCCCGACTTTCGTCATCAACAACAGCGGCGAAGTGCGCGGTGTGAACTGGGATTTCAATGCCTGGGGCGGGTTTGAAGGCGGTCTGTATTCGCCGTGGAACCGTGATTCGCAGGTCGGTGGCAAGATCCTCGAAATCGAGCGCAGCCCACGTTATCGCACCGAAGGTTTTGTGCTGGAAGGCGGTTCGATTCACGTCGACGGTGAAGGCACGCTGATCACCACCGAAGAGTGCCTGCTCAACCACAACCGCAATCCGCATCTGGGTCGCGAAGAGATCGAAGCGGTGCTGCGTGACAATCTGTCGGTGGATAAGATCATCTGGTTGCCGGATGGCCTGTTCAACGACGAAACCGACGGCCATGTGGATAACTTCTGCTGCTACGTGCGCCCGGGCGAAGTATTGCTGGCGTGGACCGACGATCCGCAGGATCCGAATTACCCGCGCTGCCAGGCCGCAATGAACGTGCTGCAAAGCAGCACCGACGCCAAGGGCCGCCCATTCACGGTGCACAAGATGCCAATTCCAGGGCCGCTGTACGCGACCGAAGAAGAGTGCGCCGGTGTCGATCCGATGGACGGTACCCAGGAACGCAACCCTTCCGTGCGCCTGGCTGGTTCCTACGTGAACTTTCTGATCGTCAACGGTGGCATCATCGCGCCGAGCTTCGACGATCCGATGGACGCGCCTGCGCGGGAAATCCTGCAGAAGCTGTTCCCGCAGCACGAAGTGGTGATGGTGCCGGGCCGCGAATTGTTACTGGGCGGCGGCAATATCCACTGCCTTACCCAACAGCAGCCAGCCCCGCACAAAGAGTGAGTTGAGACGTAACAGCCTGAGTTGATTAATAAATCACCCGGGCTGCAAGTTTTTTGCGATGGGTGCGAAGAAGCCCGCGGTCCTGCTGGACCGCGGGCTTCTTTGTATCCGCCTGTCGACAAATCGGAAACCTTGGCATAGCTCTTGTATCGGATACCGCGCACTAGGGAGGGGGGGAACTTCAACAGTTCTGTCATATACCTTGGATAACTTAGCCGCTCACGAACGGGGAGAGAGCGCTGAAATGAACGCCGAAGTGAACGTAATCAGCGAGCGGAATTTGCATCCCATGGCCGTAAACGGCGAATCGCTCCAGATTGTCGCGCACTTTTTGAAGTCCAATGGAACGCGTCAGATCAGGGAACCTGATCCGCGCCGGATGATGATTGAGCGCTATCCCGCTGACCTGTTCAGCGAGGCCGAACTGGAAGCGTTGTGGGCTGTGATGCAAGGATAAGAAAAACAACAAGGATTGGTAAAAGCGCTGCCGGGATGGCGGCGCTTTTTTATGCGCGATGGAAAACCATGGCGAACATTGAACCTGTGGGAGGGGGCTTGAAGCGGTAGCCGAACAAGGCAACCCATTCGACCGATTCGCGAAACAGTCTGAGAGCCATTCCGGCGTTTTTCCCCAATGCCCGCAGGGATAATCTGCCGCCATCGATTTTCCCCGTTTGGTTGCCGGAGTTCTCTCATGATCCTTCACTACATTTACGATCCGTTGTGCGGCTGGTGCTACGGCGCCAAACCGCTGGTGCAAGCGGCGCAGCAAGTGCTGCCGGTCGTTGCCCATGCGGGCGGAATGATGAGCGGCGCGAATCGCCAGCGTGTTTCGCCGCAACTGCGCGATTACGTCATGCCCCACGACCGGCGCATTGCCGAATACACCGGTCAGCCGTTTGGCGAAGCGTATTTCGAAGGTCTGTTGCGTGATCACTCGGCGGTGTTCGATTCAACGCCACCCATCGCTGCGGTAATGGCGGCAGAGTCCATCGACGGTCGCGGTTTGCAGATGCTCGGGTGTTTGCAGACCGCTCATTACGTGGAGGGGCGGCGGATTGCCGATGAGTCTGTACTGTTCGATGTCGCGGCGCAGATGGGTTACGTACAGACAACTTTCGTGACGGTGTTTAAGTCCGTTGATCCCCAGGCGCAGGTAAAAGCCAGTCGCGCGTTGCTGGCCCGACTCGGCGGCCAGGGCTTTCCGACATTGGCGCTGGAGCAGGACGGGCAATTCACCTTGATCGACATCAGCCCGTGGTTAGGTAAACCGCAGGCGTTTGCTGATTGGTTGGGGCAAGCGGTTGTGGCCGATGAGCCGGCTCAATCCCCTGCGCTATGCGATCTCGATGGCTGCGCGTAATCGCGCCGGATTCACTGGTTAAGCGCATTTCCGAGCAATGCGCTATCGCAAAATTTACGATTCTTAGACGATTTTTACCTATTTAAAGACGATTCTTGAAATTGACACATTATTGAGGGCGCGGCTACGATTCGGCCCAACGCCTGTGGCCAACCGCCATGACTCAAAAATAATAAAAGGGCCCGACACGGTTTTACCGTGGGCGGGTCTTTTTGTTTCGGGGTGAAAAAAGAGTGCAATAGCGCCGTTTCAGCCGTTCGACACAGCGCGTTTCAACCCGTAATAAGGAAAACAAAATGTTGAACAAGCGAATCAGTCTGATCGCACTGGGGATGTTGAGTGCCACACAGGCCATGGCTGACGGCCAGGCCGAGTCCAAGGGTTTTGTAGAAGACAGCAGCCTCAAAGTGCTGCTGCGCAATGCCTACATCAACCGTGATTACAAAGACGGCAACGCGGACAAATCCGAGTGGGGCCAAGCGGCTATCGGTACGTTCTCGTCCGGCTTCACCCAAGGCACCATCGGCGTGGGTGTCGATGCTTTCGGCCTGTACGCCCTGAACCTGGAACGCAGCGAAGATCGCAGCGGTGCCGGCGGTATCGACTTCTTCAAACGTGGCGACAGCGGCAAGCCTGCCAATGACTTGTCCAAGGGCGGCGCTGCGGTCAAATTCCGTCTGTCCAACACTGTGCTGACCTACGGTGACCAGATGCCAGCCCTGCCGGTGCTGAACTATGACAATTCGCGTCTGCTGCCGGAAAGCTACACCGGTACCTTGATCACTTCCAAAGAGATCAAAGGCCTGCAACTGGACGCCGGTCGTTTCACTGCCGAGTCGCGCAAAAGCGCTGAAGGCCGTGACAGCGGTGGTCTGAAGGCGATCAACGTGTTGGGCGGCAGCTATCAGTTCACCGAACAATTCAAGGCGGCGCTGTACGCTTCCGACGTCGAAGACGTGCTGAAGAAGCAATACGTGAACGCCAACTACGTGTTCCCGATCGACAAGGATCAGTCCCTGACCCTGGACTTCAACGGCTATCGCACCAAGCTGGACGACTCTTACGTCCGCGAAAGTGGCGCTACCGGTGATGACAACAAGATCTGGAGCCTGGCAGCAACGTTCGCCACCGGCCCGCACTCGTTCACCGTGGCGCATCAGCGCTCCACCGGCGACAGCAACCTGGGCTACGCCTACGGCGGCTATCAGAAAGAGCAAGGTCGTGTCGGTGACGGTGGCAACACCATCTACCTGGCCAACTCCTACTGGTCGGACTTCAACGCTGAAGACGAGCGCAGCTGGCAGTTGGGTTACGGCCTGGACTTCGGCGCATTCGGCGTACCGGGTCTGAGTTATAACTTCGCTTATGTGCGTGGCGACAACATCACCACCTCCACCAGCGAAGGCGGCACCGAGCGCGAGATTTTCAACCAGGTCAAATACGTCGTACAAAGTGGTCCGGCGAAAGACTTGAGCGTGAAATTGCGCAGCTCGATCCTGCGCGTGTCGCAGAAATCCAGCGAGTACAACGTCAGCGGCAACGAGCTGCGTGTATTCGTGGACTACCCGATCAACATCTTCTGATGAACGATCCGGTGTAAGAAACATGAGAAAACCCCGACTGGCTCGGGGTTTTTTTTCGAAGACTTTTCTGCGAAAACTGGAAAAAACCCGTGTTTTTGTCACCTGAAAGTGGTTTTCAAGCGCCTTCAAGTACTGTTTCAAACGGGGCTTTAAATGCCTGAAATTCTTTCTCATGGACGCAAATTCTCCACCTAATAGATTAGGCCGCTCAACGCAGCGGAGAATTTGGTAATGATCGTTTTGAACAGAGAAGTGGGCGAATCGCTACGGCGCGACAAATATGTCAACGTCCAGGGTGGTGACTTCAATCTCTACGGTCATTTTGCCGACTTCGTCAGACTGACCAAAAGTTGGGAAAACATGGAGCCAGACAGTTATTACGGTCAGGCCGAAGCCGGCATGCGTTACCGTCGTTACAGCGACTTTGAATACAACCCGAAAACACGTGAGCTCAAGCAACTCGAGCATCGCGCCTACGTGCAGTCGAAGGAGAACAACGCCTACGTGGGCGGTGTTGTGCGGCATTTTCAGGACTTCTCCGATGAAGTGATCACTTCGCCGGTGATGCGCAGCCTGATCGACACCGATTTTGAAGTGTACAAAAGCGTGCTGCCGGAAGAACTGCACGATGAAATCTGGCAGTGCCAGATCCATCAGATCCGCATCGAGATCAAACCCGGCAAGCAACTGGAAATCACCCCGGAAGGGATTCACTGCGACGGTTATCCGTTCAGCGGCGTGCACTTTTGGGGGCGCAACAATGTCGAGGGCGCGGAAAGTCGTCTTTACGATATCCACGAGCATCAATTGGCGTCGACCACCTACCAGGAAATTCTCGACACCACCTACTTCCTTGACCGCGACATGCGCCACTACGTGACCCCCGCGCGCAACACCCACACGCATGCCATGGCGTACCGGCAGATTCTGGCGATTTCCTTCTCGCGGCCCGGGACCGCTTTCGACATTGTTCGCTAATCAGATCACCCCAATCGACGGCGTCGAGTGCTCGACGCCGGTGGTGCTGCGACGTGCCACCGCCAAAGACGCGCAGCGCATGGAGCGCTTCTTCCGCCAGTTCGACGAAGTGTCCTTCTGTGAGTGGCAAGATGCCAAATGCCTGCGCGGTGTGTTGATCCAGAAGACCACCACCGCCTATCTGGCCTTCGACGTCGCGGGCGAAATCGTCGGTGCGGTGCTCGGCGGCATGCTCGGCAGTCGCGGCACCATCAACCACTTGGCGGTCAGCCCACGCTATCGCAGCCAGGGCGTCGGCCAGCGGCTGGTGGAAGCGGCGTCGTCCGACATGAAACGGGTCGGTGTATTACGGATGTTTCTGTTCGTCGACGATGCTAACCTCGCGGGCAAGCGATTCTGGACTGCCCAGGGTTTTTGCGAACCCCACGGCGAGCGGACATTTGAGAGGGATCTATGAATGAAACGTCCGGCAGTGCGCCGCTGATGGCTGCCCATCAGCCATCGCGCACGTTTGCCGAAGCCAGCCCGGTGGTGGCCGGTTACTTCACGGTGTCGTTCGTGTTCGGGCTGATGGCGGTCAATGCCGGGCTGCCGATGTGGCTGCCGGTGGCGATGTGCTTGTTCGTCTACGCCGGCGCTTCGCAATTCGCCGCACTGGCGCTGATCTCCAGTGGTGCGTCGCTGACCACCATCGTGCTGACTACCTTCCTGATCAATGCGCGGCACATGCTGATGTCGGTGTACATGGCCAAGGCCCTGCGCGCATTGGGCCTGAGCCGCATGGAACGCTGGGCCTACGCCGGTGGACTGACCGACGAATCCTTCGCGTTTCACAGCGTCAAACTGGGCACCGGCGCGCCGGTCAACATCCGTTACCTGATCGGCTTCAACCTGTTCTGCCACACCTCATGGGTGCTGGGCGGATTGTTGGGCGCCGTCTGCGCGCAATATGCGTCGCACCTGATCAAATATCAGCTCGATTACGCACTGACCGCGATGATGCTCTACGTGCTCGTGTCGCTGTGCAACACCCGCAACAAACTCATCGCCGCCGCGGCTGCCGTCGTTTGCATGGGCGCGCTGAGCCTGGTCGGCACTTCGCCATTCAACGTATTCATCGCCACGTTTGTGGGCTGCGGAGTGGGTGTATGCCTGACCAAACGTTCCTGATCCTGGTGGTCGCGCTGATGATGGCCGTGACCTTCCTGCCACGCGCGCTGCCGCTGCAAGTCAACACCGAGCACTGGCCGCCATTCGTTGCGCGGGCGCTGGAATACCTGCCGGTGGCGATCGTCGCTGCGATCAGCCTGACACCCTTGTTGATCAAGGATCAGCACCTACAGCTCGATCGCCCGGAATTTTATGCAGCCATTCCGACGTTGTTATGTGCGTATTTCAGCAAAAACCTCTTTCTCAGTGTGGCGGTTGGGACGGCTGCGTACATTGCGCTCGGCTCGTTCATGTAGCGGCAGATCGACCACGTCGTTCAGGGCCTGCCCTGACAGGTTAGGGTTGTTCACCGCCAGACGCACTTCGAGAAAATCCTCGAAACCGGGGAAGATCGTCAGGCCGTTCTTTTGCGCGGCCTCACGCGACACCATGCCGACTGCGTCCATCTGCGTGATCAACGACAGCGTCAGGGTCTCGCTGCAGGAATAAACCATGCGCTGACCGTTCTCGTGATTGCCCAGTCCGGCGTCGAGAAAACGCAGGAAGCTGTGGGAATACGGACAATCTTCCGCAGGACGCACCTGAAACTTGTTGCCCAGCAACGTCAGTGGATCGTTTTCCTGCCCGCAATGGGCACCGACCACCTGCACCTGCACATCCGGCAAAACAATGCTCGGCAAACCCGGCCGCTGCGGGCCGATCAGCACCGCGAGGTCAAAGTCCTCATTCTTCAGCTTGCTGAGGTTTTCCATCGACTCGGCGTAGCTGAATTCCATCTGGTAATCGGGAAACACCTCAATCAGGCGTCCGATCATTCGCCGGTTGAAGTCAGACGACAACGTGTTGTTCAACGCAACCTTCAATGTGCGCTGGCCGGGTACCTTGAGCGCCTCGACCTTTTCTTCCATCTGTCGCGTGGCAATCAGCACTTTGTCCATGTAGGGCGTCAGCTCCGTGCCTTGCGGCGTCAGCGTCAGCCCTTTGTTGGAACGTCGAAACAAGCGGAAACCGAACTGCTCTTCGACCTTGTTCAACTGCGCGGCCAGGGCCTGCACAGTCAGGCACGAATGCTCGGCTGCGGCCGACAACGAGCCGGTCTGCACGATGCGCATGAGGTTGCGTAAGGTTCTGCTATCCATGGGTAATGCCCTCTGAAGTGGGCTGGGTATTGTTGTTTACGAGACTGCCGGTCCGGCGTCATATGCCGGCTATATTCCAGCACCTGAGCATAGTTGTCGCGGGTTTAGTAGCGAATTGATGTCCCTGCCGATGGCTGGAAGCTGACACAGGATCGGGATTTTTGATGACGTGAGGGTGATTGGGGTCAAGAAAAGTGCGTGGTTTTGGTGCGCTGGGAGGGTTTTTCGAGGAGAAACGGCTTATGGCTCCTGTAATTTCCCCGGCGAGATATGCGCATATTTTTCAGCTTTGAGCGCGAGTGCCCTTAGCATCAGGGATGCTTTCCAATTTCGTCTTCACCAGTTTGTTGCGACTCTAGAGCCGCCATTCACGGGGCGCTGAAGAGCGTCCGCATGTGAATGCACATAGGCAAAATTCGCCAGCACTTCGACTAGGCAAGCGAAATGCTCAAATAAACCAGGCAATAAAAAACCGACATTGCTGTCGGCTTTTTGCTCCCTTGAACAAGGGTAGAGGTCTCACCCGGCGCTGATCTTCAGGTCATCAACGGGGTTCCTAACGCCGACTATCGCCACCTGATGGCACTCGGTTTCGCGCTCTTGAGGCAGATCCTCTGCCACGGAACATTAACGTGTCAACTTGGAAATTCTTAGGCGTTTATTCGTATACGAATAATTTCATGTAAAAAATTCATATGTGTACTACGCTCATCTTGCGGACCCGCTTAGAAGGACGACCATGCCTACCTCATCCCCAGCCCTCACCCCGCGTGAACAACTCGACGTCCCCGAAGCCGGGCGCGTCGCGCTGAAGTTTTTCTTCAATCTCATGGAGCGCTGGGGTTGCAACGCCGAACAGCAGCGCACTTTGCTGGGCGGCGTCGGCAACACCACGTTCTACAAGTACAAACACCTGCCGCCGAACATTCGCCTGCCGCACGACACGCTGGAGCGCATCTCGTATCTGATGGGCATTCACAAGGCCTTGAGCATCATCTTCAGCAACAGTCGCGAGCGTGCTTATACGTGGGTCAGCAGCCCCAACACGGCTGCGCCATTCAATGGCCGGACCGCGCTGGATTACATGCTGGCGGGGAGGGTGGTCGACATCGCCGACGTGCGCCGCTACCTCGACGGGGTGCGCGGTTGAAGGCCCCGCCGCTGGCTGAGCCGCAATGGCCCAAGGCCTACCGGATCGTCAACAGCAGCTTCCCGCCGATTGCGTTGTTCGAAGACGTGCTCGACCCCGAAGACCTGGAAGTCGCCTACGCGCTGGAAGCACTGACCAATGATCGCCTGATCGAGCAGGCCGGCGTCCTCGCCCGTGTGCGCCCCGAAGACCGGCTCTCCGGCCCCGGTTCAACCCCGGTGATGGCGGCGTTTACCCACATCGGCAAAAGCAGCCGCTTCACCGATGGCACCTTCGGCGTCTACTACGCCGCCAGCAGCCAGGCCGCGGCCATCGCCGAAACCTGCTATCACCAGGAGCGTTTCCTCGCAGCCACCCACGAAGCGGACCTTGAGTTGACCATGCGGACTTACGTCAATCGGGTGGTTAAGCCGCTGCACGATGTCCGTGATGGTTTTGCACATTTGCATCAACCCGATCCGGAAGCCTATGGTCCGTCACAGGCGTTTGCCCGACAACTGCGCGAGTCTGAATCGTGGGGAATGCTCTACAACAGCGTGCGTTTGCCGGGCCACGAATGTGTCGCTGCGTTCCGGCCGCCAGCGGTGTCGATTCCGAAGCAGGGCAAACATCTGCGTTATGTGTGGAGTGCGAGTCAACGCAGGATTTCGTTTGTGTTTGAAATCAGTCAGGTTTGAAGCGCGATCTTATTCGGCAGCCTGCTCGTAGCCGACCTGAGCAACCGAATGAGAAAACTCATTAATGCTCAAAGAATTGGAACAATTCCGGAAGGACTTGCTGGAATCTGTACGTCAGATGAAGGCCGGTAAAGCTGTATGTGTAAACGAGGTGCTGCGACCCGCACTGGCAGAAGCACGTCCCTCGGTGACGAGTCGTCCGGATTAATGACGATTTGGGACTTCACAGCCTTGAGGCAGTGTGGACGTAATGTGGACGTTCCTGAAACAACAAAGCCCCTGCATTTCTGCAGGGGCTTTGTTTTGTATGGTGCCGGCACCAGGAGTCGAACCCGGGACCTACTGATTACAAGTCAGTTGCTCTACCAACTGAGCTATACCGGCGTGTGGGCGACGATTATAGCGATTGGATTGGTTCTGTAAACCCCTGAATTCAGACTATTTTTACGTAGGCGCTGGATCAGGCTTGGCGTGAGCGGTGTCTCCGGGTTTTTAGCCGCAAGACTGGGGTTCCACGAGATCAAGCCAGACTGAGCGTAAGGGCAGAATTTCCGCACCGTTCAAGCACCCATTTCCCCCGTTTATGTCCTTTTGATTGGAAGCTTATGCACAACGGATCGGCGCGACCTTGGCGTTGCGGGGAATTTTGTGGACACGTTCTCATTTTGTGCGCAAATCCCTGTTTTACAGGTTTTTTATCAATATGAACAAAAAATGACCAATGCTGTTTTTGTCACGCAATGGCCGTGGATATTGGATCCACGGGGAAACCATCAACAGAGTTATCCACAGGCTGTAAAGATTTCAAGCGCGCTCGGCCAGCAGCAGAAAATTACGCGGCGTCAGAGGTGCGTTGCAGAAGGTGCCGAGGCGTACGACGTATCCCTGTTCGGCGAGGAAAATGGCTCGATCAAGAATCAGCCAAAGCTCCAGCGGTCGTCGGAACAGTCCGCGCAGTAGTTCCAGGTTGCGAACTTCGGCCAATCGTTGCCAACCGGCGGCTTCCAGTGCCTGCCAATCTGGCGTGCCGACTGTGGATAACTCTTTCAGTGCTGCCAGATCGCGGCAGTAATCGGCGAACGGTTTGTCCAGCCAGGCGCTCGGTAGGGACGGGGTTGGCAGGTATTCATCGACGCAGCGCACTTGCCGTTGCAGCAGATCAAAGGCCAAACGCCGGGCCATGGAGGTGTCGCGCTGACGTCGGACTCTTGCACCGGCGGTGACGGTTTCGCTCATGGGCAGCGCCAGATCTTCGAGCGAGAGCTGTAGGGCGGATCGCAAACCCGCTGAGGACAATGCGTGGTACTCGCTGCGTTTGATCCGGTTGTAGCAGCACGGGGCGATAGCCATCCGCTGACATCCGGCCGCGCTCGCCAGTTGCATCAGGCGCACATGCAGGTCGCCGCAGGCGTGCAGGGCGACGGGGGTGTGATGAGCGCTCAACACGTTCGCCGCGTCTGCGGCCAGCACATCCTGCTCGACATGCAGGGCATGCAAATGATGACGCTGACTCAGGGCCTGACCACTGGCGACCAACGCCGGATCGTATTCGACACAGGTCAGCTGTTGCCCGACGCTTAACAGGCGCCGGCCCAAATGCCCTTTGCCGGAACACCAGTCCAGCCAATGCGTTGGCGGCGAGGCGAAAGACAAACGGCTGCCGAACGCTTCAATCTGCTGCCACTTGCGTCCCGGCACGTCGACATTCAATCGATGGCCTGCAGTTTCCAGCGCATGTCCCGGCAACTCACCCACTGCGCTCAGCTCAGCCGACAACGCCGCCAAAGAGGCGAACGGCTCCGGGGCATCGACGAGATCGGCAGGATGGTTGTGCGCCCGCTCTGCATCTTCCAGTGACCGTCTGCGTAGCCAGGAAGACAATTGCGGGTAGGCGGTTTCCCACGGGAGCGAAAGATGAGTGAACGGACGAGGTTTCCACAGCGCCTGATGCGCCGTAAGAAAATCATCCAGCGCGGTGAAGCGGGCGAGTAACTCCTCGCCCGTCAGCACGTGGGAAGTTTCAACGCCCTTGGCAGGCATCGACGCGCAACCAGCGCTCCAGCAGCTTGAAGCCGCGCACCAGCACGTAGGACATCAGCAGATAGAACACGCCGGCGGCGAAGAAGATTTCCACCGGCAGGTAGGTGCGGGCGATGATCGTGCGGGCCATGCCGGTCAGTTCCAGCAGGGTCACGGTGCTCGCCAGTGCGCTGGCCTTGAGCATCAGGATCACTTCGTTGCTGTAGGCCGGCAAACCGATGCGCGCCGCACGCGGCAGCATGATGTAGAACATCGCCTTGGGCTTGGACATGCCCAGTGCTCGCGCTGCTTCGATTTCGCCCGGCGGAATCGCCTGGATCGCGCCGCGCAGGATCTCCGCGATGTACGCCGCCGTGTGCAGGGTCATGGTCGCGGTGGTACACCAGAACGGATCGCGCAGGTACGGCCACAGCGCGCTGCTGCGCACCGCATCGAACTGCGCCAGGCCGTAATAGACGAGGAACAGTTGCACCAGCAGCGGCGTGCCACGGAAAAAGAAGATGTAGGCGTAGGGCAAGGCGCGCACGTACCACAGCTTCGACGAGCGGGCGATGCCCAGCGGAATCGCCAGCAGCAGGCCGGCAATCACGGCAATCGCCACCAGTTCGAGGGTCAGGGTCGCGCCCTGCGCCAGTTTCGGCAGCCACTTGATGATCACTTCCCAGTTCATGAAGCGCTCCTCGCAAAGCCGCGAGCGGCGCGTTTTTCCAGGAAGTGCATGCCGGTCATCGCCAGCACTGTCAGGCCGAGGTACATGACTGCGGCTACCAGATAGAAGGTGAACGGTTGTTTCGACACGGTCACGCCGATCTGCGCGTGACGCATGATTTCTTCCAGACCGATGACTGACACCAGCGCGGTGTCTTTCATCAGGATCATGAACAGGTTGCCCAGGCCCGGCAGGGCGATGCGCCACATCTGCGGCATGATCAGTTTGGTGAAGATCCGCCATTTCGACAGGCCCAGCGCCACACCGGCTTCACGGTGGCCTTTGGGAATGGCGAGGATCGCGCCGCGGAACACTTCCGTGGCGTAGGCGCCGAAGCACAGGCCCAGCGCAATCACGCCAGCGGCGAAGGCGCTGAGTTGCAGGTCGGGGTTACCGAAAAACTCACCGAGGCTGCGCATCAGGTTGACCGTACCGAAGTAGATCAACAGCACCCAGAGCAATTCCGGGACGCCACGTACCAGGGTCGAATAAGTGCCGCCAAGCCACTGCAGCGGCTTGTACGGGGAAGTCTTGGCCAAGGCGCCGAGCAGACCGAGCACCAGTCCCAGGCACAGGGCTGTCAGCGCCAGTTTGACGGTCATCAGCGCACCGGCAGCGAGGGCCGGGCCGAATCCGTAGAGGTCGATAATCATGGATTTCTTTTCAAATCGCGGCAGGCAAGGCCGGGAGCCGGCGCCGTCGGTGGATGGCGCCGGTCCCGCAGGTCAGATCAATAGATGCTGAACGGGAAGTACTTGTCGTTGATCTTCTTGTAGGTACCGTCAGCGACGATTTCCTTCAGTGCGGCGTTCAGCTTCTCGCGCAGCGGGTCTCCTTTGCGCACGGCGATGCCGATTTTGTCGCTTTCCACGACCGGGTCGCCTTTGAACTCGTAGGCCTTGCCTGCATCGGTTTTCAGCCAGTCGTAGTTGGCGTACTTGTCGGCGAGGATGGCGTCGACACGACCGGAGGTCAGGTCCAGGTAGGCGTTTTCCTGGGTGTCGTAGAGTTTGACTTCGATATCGCTGCCGTAAGTGTCCTCAAGCCAGGTGCCCGCGAGGGTGGCGCGCTGGGTACCGATGATCTTGCCTTTGAGCGAATCCTTATCGGTTTTGAACTCTTTATCTTTCGGCGCGATGAACTGCAGCTTGTTCGAGTAGTACGGGTCGGTGAAGTCCACCGCGCCCTTGCGCTCTTCGGTGATCGACAGCGAGGACACCAGGAAGTCGAACTTCTTGGCGTTCAGCGCAGGGATGATGCCGTCCCAGTCAGAGGTGACAACCGAGCACTCGACTTTCATCTTGGCGCACAGGGCGTCACCGATGTCTTTGTCGAATCCGACCACATTGCCGCTGGCGTCTTTGTTGTTGAACGGCGGGTAAGCCGCTTCGATGCCCATCTTCAGGGTCTCGGCCATGGCCCCGGCGCTGAATGCGAGGGTGACGGCGGCGGCCAGGAAGACCTTTTTAAAATTCTGCATGCATGTTGCTCCGTTAGCGGTTGCTGGACATGAATTGTTTGCAGCGCGCCGAAAGCGGGTTTTCGAACACCTGCTGAGGCGATCCTTGCTCTTCCACCAGCCCCTGGTGGAGGAACACCACTTCGCTGGAGACCTGACGGGCAAAGCCCATTTCGTGGGTCACCAACAGCATGGTGCGGCCTTCTTCGGCCAGTGCGCGGATGACACTAAGTACTTCCTGAACCATTTCCGGGTCAAGGGCGGAGGTGGGCTCGTCAAACAGAATCACCTTCGGCTGCATCGCCAGCGTGCGGGCAATCGCGGCGCGTTGTTGCTGACCACCGGACAATTGCGACGGGTAGGCGTGGCGCTTGTCGGCGATGCCGACCTTGGCCAGCAGCGCTTCGGCGACCTCGATCGCCTCGGCCTTGCTCTGGCCGAGCACGCGGCGCGGGGCTTCGATGATGTTGTCGAGCACGCTCATGTGCGGCCACAGATTAAAGTTTTGAAATACAAAACCAATCTCGGAACGCAGGCGGTTGATCTGTTTGCCATCCGCAGCAACCAGTTCGCCATTCTTGGCGGGCTTGAGCTTGAGTTCTTCACCGGCCACCAGAATCTGACCCTGGTGCGGGTTTTCCAACAGGTTGATGCAACGCAGGAACGTGGACTTGCCGGAACCGGAGGAACCGAGGATCGAGATCACATCGCCGTCGCGGGCGGTCAGCGAGATGCCTTTGAGCACCTCAAGCTGTCCGTAGCGTTTGTGCAAGTTGCGGATTTCAAGCGCGGGCGTGGCCTCAGCCATGTGCGTTCCTCATATATGTTGCGCTCCTGCTGTTGGCGGGCCTTCCTGGCGAGGCGGCCAAGCTAGCATAGCGTTTCAATGGCAGCCAACAGCGCTACGGGCGGTAAGCGGATGGCGTGTGGCGGGTTGTCGCATCGGCACAGCAGACTGTCGCCCCATCAACAACCGAACGGGTGTTTGAACGTGCAGGCCCGTGGGTGTTGCGTAAAAAAAGGCGCGATGTTGCCAGCTTTGGCGGGGTGTTGGAAGCGCTATCCGGCCGAACGTTCCTGATTCGCCCTTTTATTGTGCATCCCACACTTTTTCAGTGTGTTTCTGGTGCGCCTGTTCGCTTGAAAAGTGAGTCGCAGGGTAACGCTCTGGCGAATTGCCATTAATTTTAAGGACTTGCGATGATTGTCCGGTCGCGTTCAAAGCCGCGGGCCAGAAGAGTTTGAAACATTTTGGCGCATTTATTGCGTGCAGAATCTGGAACGCCCTGTTGGTTTCTTTTTACGAGAAGGAAAATCAGGCAGGTCGGACGCAATCGCTTTCCTCGCAAAGGTAGTTTCGATGAGCAGTACCCCAAGCTCCAATGGCCTCGAACAGGGGCTCAAACCGCGTCATGTGACCATGTTGTCGATCGCCGGTGTGATCGGCGCCGGTCTGTTCGTTGGCTCCGGCCACGCCATCGCTGCCGCCGGCCCTGCCGTGCTGCTGGCTTACGCCGCCGCCGGTACCCTGGTGGTGCTGGTGATGCGCATGCTCGGTGAAATGGCTGTCGCTTCGCCCGACACCGGCTCTTTCTCGACGTACGCCGACCGTGCCATCGGGCACTGGGCCGGCTTCACCATCGGCTGGTTGTACTGGTGGTTCTGGGTATTGGTGATTCCACTGGAAGCCAACGCCGCCGCAACCATCCTGCATGCCTGGTTTCCGAGCGTGGAGATCTGGGCCTTTGCCTTGGTCATCACCATGTTGCTCACGGTGACCAACCTGTTCAGCGTGAAAAACTACGGTGAGTTCGAATTCTGGTTTGCCCTGATCAAAGTCCTGGCGATCATCGGCTTCATCATCCTCGGCCTCGCGGCGATCTTCGGCTTCCTGCCGAACAGTCAGGTCAGCGGCGTTTCGCACTTGTTCGACTCCGGCGGCTTCCTGCCAAACGGCATGGGTGCGGTACTGGGTGCGATCCTGACCACCATGTTCTCGTTCATGGGAACCGAAATCGTGACCATCGCGGCTGCGGAATCGAAGAACCCGGGCAAGCAGATTTCCAAGGCCACCAACTCGGTGATCTGGCGGATCGGCCTGTTCTACCTCGTCTCGATCTTCATCGTTGTGGCCCTGGTGCCGTGGAACGATCCGACGCTGGCCAACCTCGGTTCCTACCAGACCGTGCTTGAGCGCATGGGCATTCCGAACGCGAAAATGATCGTCGACATCGTGGTTCTGGTCGCGGTCACCAGCTGCCTGAACTCGGCGCTGTATACCTCGTCGCGCATGCTGTTCTCCCTCGGCAAGCGCGGCGATGCACCGGCGATGTCGACTCGGGTCAACAAAAGCGGCACGCCATACTGGGCGGTGATGCTGTCGACCGGCGCGGCGTTCCTCTGCACCTTCGCCAACTACGTGGCCCCGGCTGCCGTGTTCGAATTCCTGCTGGCCAGCTCCGGCGCCATCGCATTGCTGGTCTACCTGGTGATCGCGTTCTCGCAACTGCGCATGCGTAAACAACGCATGGCCCGCGGCGAGAAAATCGTCTTCAGCATGTGGCTGTTCCCGGGTCTGACCTACGCGGTGATCATCTTCATCGTCGCGGCTCTGACCATCATGCTGTTCCAGGAAGCCCACCGCGTGGAGATCCTCGCAACCGGCCTGCTGAGCCTCATGGTAGTCGCCGCCGGCCTGCTGGTGGCACGCCGCCGCAAGCTGGAAAAGCGTGGTGCGGTGGTGTTGAACTGATCCGCAACGCGTAATGCAAAACGGCCGCTGTCAGTGATGACGAGCGGCCGTTTTTGATTGGGAGCGGTGCATTAGCCTGGGTGCACCCAATCTTCAATGCGTAATCCGGAAACACGTTCGAATTCCCGTACATTGTTCGTCACCACGATAAGGCCTTGTGAGCGTGCATGACCGGCGATCATTTGGTCGTAGGGGCCAATAGGTGTTCCTGCTCTAGCCAGTTCAGATCGAATCATTCCGGCCTGTGCTGCTGCGTCATTGTCAAAAGCCAAGACTTCCAGTCGAGCAACGAATCCCTCGACAACCGAAAGATTCTTTTCAGGGGCTGCCGATTTTTCAGCGCCGTAGATAAGCTCCATGAGCGTGATAGCGCTGATGCACAACTGTCCGGAATGTCGGTTGAAAGATTCTCGGACAATTTGTGGTTTGTTCTTGATGGTGAAAATGCAGATGTTGGTATCCAGCATGTACTTGATCATCAGAACGACTCACGCTCCTGATCGTCTGGTTGCTCTCGTTCAGCCATGAAATCAGCTGAAACGTTTTCTCCATCGAACCAACTATCCCAGCTTTCTCCGGCAGGTGTGATGACGCGTGTTCTGCCGATGGCGATCACTTCAACTCGTTTGACATCGCCGGGCATTGCGACTGCCTTTGGCAGTCGAACAGCCTGGCTTCTATTGCTCATGAAAATTGTCGTTTGTTCCATATTCGGCCTCCAAAGTCTGCGCCTGCAATGAAGCAAGAATAGGTTGCGAATGGGATATGTCAACGGGATATACATCATTCTCGGATGGAGGGCTTTCGAATCGCCCAAACAAAAACGGCCGCTGTCAGTGATGACGAGCGGCCGTTTTTGTTTGGGAGCGGGGTCTTATTCGCTCTTTTCTTCCCGAACATCCTGCGACTTGCCGTAAGTATCCAGCGCAATCCCGAAATCGGTGATGAACTGTGGCTCGGTCAGCCAGGCCTGGGCGGTTTCGATGTCCATGCCGTCGGCCCACATGCGGTAGTCGATCAGCATGTCGGCGGCCAGGTGAGTGGCGGCCATGCCTTCGTTCTCGGCGTTTTCCATGTCCAGCAGCTCTGGATGGTCAACGATGATGAACGCCAGTTCGCGCAGCAGGGTCAGCAGCATTTCGTTGCGACTGACGGCTTCGGCGTCGCGCATTTTGCTGAACATCGCCAGGGTGTATTCCGGGATCGGCTCGTCCAGATGCCCGAGATTGTCGTCCTGGTCCAGCGGCTTACGGCCGACCATGCGGATGTGCTTGGCTTTGGCCTTGGCGCGCTTGGCGCGTTTCAGTTGCTTGTTCAGGGATGCCATGGGAGCTCAGTTCTTCTGTTGGGTTTGTGCGGCAATCGCGTCGGACGCCGCCACATAGTCGGCCTGGAAGGCCGGGGATTCGATCCACGCCAGGGCGCCGGCTTCGTCGGTTTCCTGCGACCACTGGCGATACTCGATCAGCGCGGCGAGGATGAAATCCATCGCGCCTTCTTCGCCTTCCTGCTCGTAAACCAGCTCCAGCAGCGGGTCTTCGAGGAATGCGCTGCACATGGCTTGCTGGCTGATCTTCTCGGCGTCGATCATTTTCTTGAACAGCTCGGTCAGGTCCACCGACTCGAAGTCGATACGGTCATCGTTCGGGTCCAGCTCAAGCGGCGCCTCGGCGCGTTTGGTGCGGTTCTGCTTGGCCTTGGTCTTGGCCCGGGCGGCGCGTTTTTGCTGCTTGTTGGCGGAGGCCATGGTGTGTTCCGTCGTGCGTGGGAAGGGCTCAGCTGCGCGGCACTGTCCGCCCGGGTGTGTCGGGGGGCAGTTCGCCGGTTTGCAGCCAGGTCAGAGCGATGGGCCATAGTGTGGCTTGGTATTCGCTACGAAAAAAGGCGAAATGTCCGACTTGTTGTTCGCCGATGTCCTGCGGCGCGATGCGCAGGTGGGTTTTATGCGCATGACTGAAGTAGCCGAGCAGACGTTCGATGGCCGGGATCGTGCCGTACGGGTCGTCGCTGATGCTGATCGCCAGGATGTGCGCGCGGACGTTGGCGAAGGGCAGGCGGCCGCTTGTCTTCAGTAGTCGGCGGCCACTCGGACGCTGCTCGTAGCGCGCGGCAGGCGTGCTCCAGTCGCGTACGACGCCTGTTGGCGTGTCCTCCAGCCAACCGAGGCGTTTGCCCGGAAAATAGCAGCAGAGCCGCGTCAGCAGCGGCATCAGCAAATGCCATTTACCAAACATGCGCCAGCGCTGTGCCGGCGCGTAGTCGCGCCAGTAAGCGAACTGCGCGCCGACCGTCACCAGCCGACGAATGACCTGCCCGGATTCGCCAAGTCCCGCCGCACAACCGCCGAAACTGTGGCCGACCACATCGATTGGCTGGCCGGGAAACTCCCGTTGCGCGCGCTTGAGCATCGCTTCGAAATCCAGCGCGCCCCAATCGGTCCATGAAGCCTCAAGGCCTCTCAGCGTCGCCGGACGCGATTCGCCGATGCCTCGGTAGTCGTAGGTGATCACGTCGAAGCCGTTGGCGAACAGGTAATCGGCGAAGCGCGAGTAATGTCGGCAGCGTACCGAGGTGGCGGCGTTGATGATGACTACTGGGCGTTGCGCATCGGGCAGGGCGTGACGCCAGGTGAAGCCGCCGAGCATAAAGCCATCTGCGGCAGCTTCTTTGAAAGGTTCGCTCACGGTTGCTGTGTCGGGCGTAAATGCGGGACTGCGTGAATTCATATGGACCTGGCCTTGGCGAAGACGGATCGAGAATGAGCTTCAACGCCGGCCTGCGCAATCACTCGGAACGCAGTGCGTTCCGGATTGAAGGTTAGCGACTCTGTACATTCGAGCCGCAGTGCGTCTCGAATTAGTCCCTTTCGCACCCTGGCCAAGTGCCAATCATTCTAAAACACGTGCTTCCCTGGCCGGATCAAATAAGGAGTAACGGTAGGGCTCTATAAGAGCCCGGGAGTTGTCATCATGAAACGCGTTCTTTCATTCCTGCTGCCCATCGCGGCGATGGCTGCATTGGCTTTTCCGGCGATGTTGCAGGCGGCCAATCTCGACCCGATCGACAGTGCCGGTGTGCAAGTCCAGCAGCAACAGCAAAACGGCATCAATTACCTGTCCGGCGGGATCGGCCTGGACGAGTCAAAAGCCATTCAGCAAACCCCCGGCTACAACCTCCATATGACCTGCTCGGTCGGCATGCAAAACGAGTACGCCGCCAACGTCGACGTGACAATTGAAAAAGCCTCGGGACAAACCGTGCTGACCCTCAATCAGGCAGGGCCGTTGGTGTATGTGCAGTTGCCGCCAGGCAAATACATTGTGCGGGCCACGCTCAATGGCCAGGAGCGGCGCGACGTGACTGACGTTGGCAGCGGCACGGCGCGCAATCTGGTGTTTCACTGGAGTTGAGGTGGTCAATGGATGATGCACTGGCAACGCATCAGGCGCGGTACAGTCCCGCGCCTGATGTGTTGGACCGCTCCGGCATTTTCTGAAAGTGTCACTGCCGCTTGCGCTTGGCCTTCTGCTTGTCACCGGGCTCGTGCGCCATTCGGTGAATCCACAATCCAATCCAGCCGACGGCTATCAGGAACAGAGTGCCGACGCACTGCGACACGATCTCGAACCAGAACATTCGGGGTTGCTGCGCCAGGGTGTAGGTATGGCGTGGGCCGGATCGGTTCCAGGTGGTGATGGAGCCGCTGAGCAAGCTGTGGATGATCAGATAAGTCGACGCGGCGATGAGGAAGGCGATCAGTATGCCGACCAGTATCATCAGCCAGAATGCAATCCGGCTCTGGCGATAGGGTGGCGGATGGGGCAGGGGCACGCGGGTTCTTTTCTGGTTCATCGAGCGGATGACCCTGTTCCATAAGGTGCGGCCAAAGTAGCGCGGATCGCCTTTGTGCGGAACCCGTCACGTATTTGTGCAATAAAAACCTGCGATGCCTAAAAAGGACTCGCGGGGTTTTTCTGGACTGCGCAGAGGGTTGGATTGTGCCGTGATCATATCGCAGGCATAAAAAACCCTGAATCTTGCGATTCAGGGTTTTTGGTATTTCATACTCAATCTTGCTTGTCACGCGCCTGCCAGGGATGGCGTAAAGCGGAGTAATCCGGTTAGCGAATGATCATCCCTGTGCAGCAAAACCCTGAAAAGGCGGGTCGCCATCAGGCGACTTGATGGGCGCTAGGATGCCAGTTAATGAAGGGTGCGGCACCACCTCATGGCGTCTGTGGAGTGCTTGGGTCAGATGTTGGCAGTGAAGAAGGCAGGGGTTTAGGCTTGGGTAAAGCTTTCGGCACAAAGATCCTGGTAGAAAGGATTGAGCTGCTGGGGATTTTTACCTTTAATTCCTGACTCGCAAACTGCCACGTCATCACAGTGGTACTGCCCATCGACCAGATCACGTGCACGTCATTCAATGCGCAATTGCTCTTGATGCCATAACCCTCAATGGCTTTGTATTTTTCGCAGAGATCGCTGTTGAGAATTACTTGTTCGGCTTGATAGTTGCCCAGCCCAAGCAGTTTGACGATTTTGCCCGGAAGATCTACCCAGGTATTGGTCCACAGCATCAGCACGACAGCAAACAACGGGCTGACGATCAGCACAAAGCGCGGATTACCTCTGATTATTGCCGTGACGATGGTAAACGCCACCAGTGAAGCGAAGAAGCAGGCCGCCATGAACGGATACTCTCCGACGGCTTTGACGGCCTCAGGGACGCCTCTGGCAACCTCCAGAGTGGACAACAATGCAACGATGTTTGCGATGAAAAACACGAGAAATGCTGTGACAGTGAACTTGGCCCAGCTAAAGGGAGGGAGTTCGTAATTTCTCTGCAAAATCGAACCGAAAAGTAGACCGCTAAGAAATGGTCCTGCTACAAGGCCGATGGTGTAGGCGGTATCCCCTTCAAAAAAATATAGAGCCATCCATAGGATGCTCATGCATATGAAGCCTGGAACGAAAAAGTAGCGGTTGATCAGGCGATGATCGAGGCGCTCCTTGGGCATATTTCCATTGATTCGATACTCCAGCTCTTCGCGCACCGGCTTGTCGCTAAAGAAAGCCTCTGACCAAGTCCAACCGGGTGCGCAAAAGCCAAAGGCAATCACCAGAACCATCAGGCCACCGATGAGCGCGGCAGTTGCCAGCAACGAAAGAAAGCTGAAGAGATCGAAGTCGGGATAGAAGTGGTTTTGGCAGAAGTAGATAAGAAATATCAAAAAGCCAAAACCAAGTGATGCGATTCGGAAGAGTTTCCAATTGTGCTTTTCGATGAACTCAAAAACCGTGTCCAGAGATTGAGGTTGCGGCTTCTCGGTCTTGGCTTCGTGTTGGTTGGTCGGCTTGCTTGAGGTTTGCATGTCCATTGGCTTGATTCATCCTTGCAAGAAACAGGGGCTGCTCTTATGCGGCGTGGGTGTTTCACTTTTCTTCAGGCATAAAAAAACCCTGAATCTTGCGATTCAGGGTTTTCGGTATTTGGTGCCCAGAGACGGAATCGAACCGCCGACACGGGGATTTTCAATCCCCTGCTCTACCGACTGAGCTATCTGGGCAACGGGGCGCATTAAAAGGGTTTTTCGGATTTACGTCAACGACTTTTTTAAAATTTCTTAAATTAATTCCGTCGCTTACGATCCGCCCCCCGATTTTGCGGGTTTACTCCGCAGGCGGAACGTAGCCTTCGGCCTTGGCGTATTCCTCGCCGGAGAAGTACTTGTCCATTTCGCCCTGAAGGTATTTGCGGTCTTCGGCATTCATCATGTTCAGGCGCTTTTCGTTGATCAGCAGGGTCTGGTGTTTCTGCCAGTCAGCCCAGGCCTTGGCCGAGACGTGGTCAAAAATGTCCTGACCTTTGGCGCCCGGGAAAGGAGCGCGTTCCAGCGCGGGCAATTCTTCTTTGTACTTGCGGCACATGATGGTGCGGGTCATGACGACTCTCCTGCGTTCAATACGGCGGCCGCGCGCTCGAGCAAGGTTTTGACCGGGGCAGCAAGGCCCAGGCGCGGCGGGGTGGCGAGGTTATACCAGAGCCAGTCGGCCTCGGCCACGTGATGGGTGGCCTCCTGTACCTGAACCAGCCAGGGTTCGATGGACAGCTGGAAATGACTGAAGGTGTGAACGAGGCTTGGCAGTGCCTGCTGCTCGCCCATGGTCAGCGAATGCTGATCGGCCAGATGTTGCAGGTCGTCGAGATCTTCGAGTTCCGGCAGGCTCCACAAACCGCCCCACAGACCGCTGGAGGGACGGCGATAAAGCAGAATCGCGCCGTCGCCATTGGCGAGCATCGGCATCAGTGTGCGTTTTTGCGGGATCGCTTTGCGCGGTTTGGGGATCGGGTAGCGCGTTTCCAGGCCGAGCATGTGCGCCTCGCAGCCCTTTTCCAGCGGACACAGCAGGCAGCTGGGTTTGCTGCGCGTGCACAGCGTGGCGCCGAGATCCATCATCGCCTGGGTGTAGGCGTTGACTCGATCATGTGGCGTGAAACGCTCTGCGTTGGCCCACAGCTGTTTGGCGACCTTCGGTTCACCCGGGTAACCCTCTTGCGCAGTAAAACGCGCCAGCACGCGTTTGACGTTGCCATCGAGGATCGGCGCGCGCAGGCCCATGCTGATGCTGGCAATGGCCCCGGCGGTGGACAGGCCGATCCCCGGCAGTTCCGTGAGCTTTTCAACGTCCCGCGGAAACTCGCCGCCGTACTGGCTGACGACGATCTTCGCGGTCTTCTGCAAATTGCGCGCACGGGTGTAGTAACCCAGCCCTGTCCACAGGTGCAGCACTTCGTCCTCCGGCGCCTCGGCCAGCGCTTGCACCGTTGGCAGCGCGGTCATGAAACGGTCGAAGTAATTGAGCACGGTGCTGACCTGGGTCTGCTGCAACATGATCTCCGACACCCACACCCGATACGGATTGATGTCTTGCTGCCAAGGCAAATCGTGGCGGCCGTGGCGGTCGAACCATTCCAGTACCGCCGTGGAAAACTGCTCCGCTCTCATCGCTTGAACAGCCCCTTCAATGCGTTTTTCAATTCCGGGCTGACCTTGTCGCCGAGTTTTTCATCGATCTTCTCGCTGAGTTTGTCGCCGGCCATTTTGGTCGCGACCTGGCCGAGACGTTCGTTGTCCACACGGCAGGCCTTGGCGCCCAGCTCCAGCGGGCCACGGCAACGCAGCGGCCACTCGATGCCGACGAACTTCTCGCCGACCTGACAGGCCGGGTCCGGCATCGCGCTGGTGTCGCCTTCGACGATGATGCCGACGCGGTAATCCATACCCAGCACGCGCAGGTCGATGTCGCCGTCGCCGTTGACGGTCATGCCGGGGATGCGCACCTTCAGGTCCGGGTTGCTGGCCACGCCGTTGCGCAAGGTCAGGTTGCCCTTGAGTTCCTGGAACGGCGTGTCCTTGCCCCGCGGCTCGCCGCTGAGGGTTTTGCGGTTAAGCGTGGCGATGCCTTTGCACAGTTGCTGTTCAAGGTTGGCGTTGAGCAGCACGCCGTTGTTGATCACGAAACTGGCGTTGCCATTGAGGGTTTCGATCAGCGCCTGCTGGCTGTTGCCGCTGCCGGTGAGACTGCTGGTCAGTGTGACCAGGCCTTTGACTGGCGGGTTCTTGCCCTGGCTTTCGAGGATTTTCTCCACCGGCACGCGGTTGATCCGGGTTTGCAGATTCAACACTGGCGCGCTCGGGCGCACATCGAGGGTGCCCTTGGCTTCGAAGTCGCCGTTGTACAGCCCGCCGCGCAGGTTTTCCAGAGTCAGCAGGCCGCCCTGGCCGGTGGCTTTGAGCGCGGCGTTCTGGATCGGCAGTTTATCGAGGGTCAGTTGGCCGAAGCTCAGATCGGCATCAACGTCGAGTTTGGCCAGGCGCTCGACCGGCAACAGGCGCTCAGTGCTCCAGGCGCTTTTACTCGGCTTGTCCGGCAGCGGTGTGCTGCCGGCACCGGCCATGGCATCGGCTTCGGTACTGGCGACTTCGGCCTGACGCACTTGCGTGGCGTTTTTGGCTTTTTCCGATTTCGGCGGCAGGTAGCGGTCGACGTCGAACGTGTCAGCCTTGAGGATCGCCCGCAGCGACTGCTTGGCGAAGTCCTCAACGGCAATGCGCCCGCTGAAGCTGCTGTCGTCGAGTTTCAGGTTGATGTTGTCGAAGGCGACGCTGGTTGGCGTGGCGGCTACGCGGCTGACCAGCTCGACCTTGCTCAGGCTGCCGGGCGCCATCGCTGGCAGTGTCTGGCCGATGCTGTCGACGAATTTCGCCAGATCGAACTGGGCGATGGAGATACCGCCAGTGATCTGCGGGGTCTTGTCGAGGTCGTTGGCTTTCAGCTCACCCAAGGCGCGCAACTGGTTGGCAGATATCTTGATCCCGGTCCATTCAGCGACGTTCGCTGCCTTGTCCAGCAAGATCTGCCCTTGGGCGGAGAAGGTCATGGCCTTGCCCTGCAGTGGATCGCCAGTCAGCTCGCCGGACAACTTCATGTCTTCGAACTTGTAGCGTTGCAATGCACGCTCGATGCGCAGCTCGCCATTGAGTTCGGTACGCACGCGCAGCACAGGCTGATTGGTGCTGAGAAACGCCGTGGCTTTCAGCGGAATGTTGGTCGAGTCGTGTACCGCACCGGTGCTCAGCTGGATGCTTTCGGCGCTGTACTGTTTGCCGGTCTGCTCATCGTTGTATTCAACCCGGGCGTTGTTGACGGTCAGGCTGTCGATGTCTAGGCGGATCGGCTGCGGCGGTTTTTCCGGCTGGGCGGTGGCCTCTGCGACAGGCGGGCTGGCTGGCGCAGGGCTGCCGGCAGGCACGGCAGGAGGCGGCAGCTTGCCGATGTCTTCCCAGTTGCCGTGGCCGTTCTTGTCGCGTTTCAGGCGCAGGTTCAGGCCTTCGACGCGCACATCGCTCATCTGCACTTCGCGGCGCAACAGCGGCAGCACGCGCACGGACAGGCCGAGCATCTGCAGATCGGCGTACGGCTCGGTCGGATTGATCAGGGTGGCGATGCTGGCTTCATGCAGTTCCAGGCCAAGCCACGGGAACAGGCTCCAACCGATATCGCCATTGAGCGTCAGCTCGATGTGGGCCTTGTCGCGGGCTATCTGGCGAATCTCGTCTTTGTAGTCGTTGGGATCAAACAGGTGGGTCAGGGCGAAGCCCGCCGCCACAATGATCAGCAACAGCCCGAGAAGTACCAGACCCAGGATTTTGCCGAACGCTTTCATGGGCGAGTCCTTGTAGTTAGTCGAATTCGTAATTTAGCCGGGGAGTATAGCGCTGCATCCGCCCGGTTCGGGGCGCTGTCATGTCGCGATGACGTCCAGCGGCACTTGCCATTTGGTGGCCAGCGCCTGGGTTTCAAGGTGTCCGGCCGGTGCCAGCAGGCGCAGTTGCGCACCCGCTTGCGACGCCATTTTCTGCGCTTGGTTCACCAGCCGCTCGGCTACTCCACGGCGCCGAGTGACTTTTCGTACACATAAATGTGAGAGATACCAGACGCTGTCGTGCCTTGTCAGGCGCGCCGCGCCGAGCAATCGATCATTGAAACGTCCTGTAATCAAAGCGCCGTCAGCCAGGCTGCGTTCAATCAACTGGGTGTCCCCGGAGTACGGCTCGAACAGCCATGGCGGGGCGTCACGATAGATCTTCTGCAGATCCTGTTGATCCTGGTAATTGGCGTCTTCAAGCATTTGAACGATGACAGGCATGATTTTCCCGTTTATGAGGCTCTATGTAGGAGCTGCCGCAGGCTGCGATCTTTTGATGTTGGCGATTTCAAAACAGATCAAAAGATCGCAGCGTTCCGCAGCTCCTGCAGGGGACGAGATCAGATGACATGAAAAAGGTGATATCAGTTTGGTTTTTCTGTCACGTGCAAATGGTAACCTTCGCCGGTTCGTCCGTCCTTCTGCGACTTAACGTCGCGCCATCAAGGAGCTTCACCCGAAAAAACGGTCATGCCTGCGTGCATAAAGGCCGAGGGTGAGCAGTGGCTGGCGAACCATACTA
Organism: Pseudomonas sp. 22189; assembly: GCF_052045635.1. Classification (NCBI taxonomy): domain Bacteria; kingdom Pseudomonadati; phylum Pseudomonadota; class Gammaproteobacteria; order Pseudomonadales; family Pseudomonadaceae; genus Pseudomonas; species Pseudomonas sp. 22189. The sequence continues at coordinate 64,608 of NZ_JBQEPG010000007.1, read as the reverse complement.
ATAATTGGGGGATACACAATGAGCACGAGCATCACGGCGGACGGCCTTCGCGCCGACCAGCCTGCGTTCCTGTCCAAGGAACGCATTATCGCCAAGCCCGGTTTCAACCGTTGGCTGGTTCCACCGGCCGCTCTGGCCATCCACCTGTGCATCGGCATGGCCTACGGTTTCTCGGTGTTCTGGCTGCCGCTGTCCAAGGCATTGGGCGTCACCGCGCCCGTGGCTTGCGCGCCGGACATGAGCTTCATGGCTCAGGTCTTCTCTTCGCAATGCGACTGGCCGATCTCCATGCTCGGCTGGATCTACACTCTGTTCTTCATCTTCCTCGGCTGCTCGGCCGCGATCTGGGGTGGCTGGCTGGAACACGCCGGGCCACGCAAGGCTGGCGTTGTGTCGGCATTGTGCTGGTGCGGCGGTCTGCTGATCTCGGCACTGGGGATTTATACCCACCAGATCTGGCTGATGTGGATCGGCTCCGGCGTGATCGGCGGTATCGGTCTGGGCCTGGGCTATATCTCCCCGGTCTCGACCCTGATCAAGTGGTTCCCGGACAAGCGCGGCATGGCGACCGGCATGGCGATCATGGGCTTCGGTGGCGGCGCGATGGTCGGTGCACCGTTGGCGACTGCGCTGATGAGCCACTTCGCTTCGCCTGCCGGTGTCGGCGTCTGGCAGAGCTTCGTGGCCATGGCCGCGATCTACTTCGTGTTCATGATCGGTGGCGCCCTGGCTTACCGCGTGCCGCCAACCGGGTGGAAGCCTGAAGGCTGGACCGCTCCGGCGAAGAAAGCCTCGAACTCGATGATCACTCACCGTCACGTCCACGTGAATGTGGCGTGGAAAACCCCGCAGTTCCGTCTGGTGTGGCTGGTGCTGTGCCTGAACGTATCGGCCGGTATCGGCATCCTCGGCATGGCCTCGCCACTGCTGCAGGAAGTGTTCGGCGGCAAGCTGCTGGGCGTTGACGTGCCGTTCGGTCAACTGGACGCCGGGCAACTGGCCTCGATCGCCGCGATTGCCGCCGGTTTCACCGGTCTGCTGAGCCTGTTCAACATCGGTGGCCGTTTCTTCTGGGCCTCGTTCTCGGACTACCTGGGTCGCAAAAACACTTACTTCGTGTTCTTCGCCCTCGGTTTTGCCCTGTACGCGTTGATCCCGAACATGGGCCATCTGGGCAACGTTGCGCTGTTCGTGGCGGCGTTCTGCATCATCCTGTCGATGTACGGCGGTGGTTTTGCGACCGTTCCGGCGTATCTGGCCGACCTGTTCGGTACGCAAATGGTCGGCGCGATCCACGGTCGCCTGCTGACTGCCTGGGCCGCCGCCGGCGTGCTCGGTCCGGTGTTGGTGAACTACCTGCGTGAGTATCAGTTGAGCATCGGCGTTGAACGCGCTGCTGCTTACGACATCACCCTGTACATCCTCGCCGGCCTGCTGGTGCTGGGCTTCCTCTGCAACCTGCTGGTGCGTCCGGTGGCCGACAAGTACTTCATGACCGACGCCGAACTGGCCGCCGAACAGGCGCTGGGCCACGACAAAGGTGCTGATGCAAGCACTGTGCTGGAGTGGAAAGCCGCGCCGGGCAGCAAGCCGCTGGCAATTGCCGCGTGGCTGGTGGTGGGCATTCCGTTGGCGTGGGGTGTGTGGGTAACCCTGCAGAAGACGGCGGTACTGTTTCACTAAGTAATGGGTAAAACGCAGTACCCCTGTGGGAGCGAGCCTGCTCGCGAAGACGGATTGTCAGTTGCCATAAGTGTTGGCTGACTCACCGCATTCGCGAGCAGGCTCGCTCCCACATTTGTTTCGGGGTGCCTGTAATGGCTTGTATGGACATGTCTACCCGCGACAGCCGGGGCTTCTGTCCGTCAGGCATATCACGTCGCGTGTTTCTGTTTCGGCCCCGCGTGCCTATAATGGCTGCCTTTTTCGCCCAATGATTTTGCGGAGCTGGTGATGGCCGAACGTAAGGCGTCTGTCGAGCGCGACACTCTGGAAACCCAGATCAAAGCCTCGATCAACCTTGATGGCACCGGAAAGGCCCGATTCGATATCGGTGTTCCTTTTCTTGAGCACATGCTGGATCAGATCGCCCGTCACGGGTTGATCGACCTGGATATTGAATGCAAGGGCGATCTGCATATCGACGACCACCATACCGTGGAAGACGTCGGTATCACCCTCGGCCAGGCCTTCGCCAAAGCCATCGGCGACAAGAAAGGCATCCGTCGCTACGGTCACGCCTACGTGCCGCTCGATGAAGCGCTGTCACGCGTGGTGATCGACTTCTCCGGCCGCCCAGGCCTGCAGATGCACGTGCCGTACACCCGCGCCACCGTGGGCGGCTTCGACGTCGATCTGTTCCAGGAATTCTTCCAGGGCTTCGTCAACCACGCACTGGTCAGCCTGCACATCGACAACCTGCGCGGCACCAACACCCACCACCAGATCGAAACCGTGTTCAAGGCATTCGGTCGCGCGCTGCGCATGGCCGTCGAGCTGGATGAGCGCATGGCCGGGCAAATGCCATCGACCAAAGGCGTTCTGTAATGCAGACGGTTGCAGTTATCGACTACGGCATGGGCAATCTGCACTCGGTGGCCAAGGCCCTCGAGCACGTGGGCGCTGGCAAGGTGCTGATCACCAGCGATGCGGACGTGATCCGTGAAGCGGACCGCGTGGTATTCCCGGGCGTCGGCGCGATTCGCGACTGCATGGCGGAAATCCGTCGTCTCGGTTTCGATTCGCTGGTACGTGAAGTCAGCCAGGATCGTCCGTTCCTCGGCATCTGTGTCGGCATGCAAGCCCTGCTCGACAGCAGCGAAGAGAACGACGGCGTCGACTGCATCGGCCTGTTCCCGGGCGCGGTGAAGTTCTTCGGCAAAGACCTGCATGAAGACGGCGAGCACCTGAAAGTCCCGCACATGGGCTGGAACGAGGTGCAGCAGAAGGTCAGTCACCCGCTGTGGCACGACATTCCGGACATGGCGCGTTTCTACTTCGTGCACAGCTACTACATCGCCGCCGCCAACGCGCGGCAGGTAGTCGGCAGCGGTCATTACGGTCTCGATTTCGCTGCCGCGCTGGCCGAGGGCTCGCGTTTCGCCGTGCAATTCCACCCGGAGAAGAGCCACACCCATGGCCTGCAATTGCTGCAGAACTTCGCCGCGTGGGACGGTCGCTGGTAAATGGCTGCCAGGAAATCCAAACCGCCGATCCTGACCCTCACTCCCGAACAGGAGAACGAGGCCAACCGCAAGATCCAGCGGTTCATGGAGGATCGGTTCGAACTCGACCTGGGTTCGTTCGAAGCGGCGGAAATTCTTGAGCTGTTTACCCGCGAAATTGCTCCGCACTATTACAACAGGGCGATTTTCGATGTGCAGACCCACCTCAAGGAGCGGTTTGAAAGCATCGAAAGCGACCTGTGGGCGCTCGAGAAAAACTGATTTCCGAGCCAAGCTGAACATTCAAATTTGAAGGTTTGCCAGATGCTGATTATTCCCGCTATCGATCTTAAAGACGGTGCCTGCGTACGTCTGCGCCAAGGCCGCATGGAAGATTCCACAGTGTTTTCCGATGACCCGGTGAGCATGGCTGCCAAGTGGGTGGAGGGCGGTTGCCGTCGTCTGCATCTGGTCGATCTGAACGGCGCGTTCGAAGGTCAGCCGGTCAACGGCGAAGTGGTGACCGCGATTGCCAAACGCTACCCGAACCTGCCGATCCAGATCGGCGGCGGCATTCGCTCGCTGGAAACCATCGAGCACTACGTCAAGGCGGGCGTGAGCTATGTGATCATCGGCACCAAAGCGGTGAAGGATCCGGCGTTCGTCGCTGAAGCCTGCCGCGCGTTCCCGGGCAAGATCATCGTCGGTCTGGATGCCAAGGACGGTTTTGTCGCTACTGATGGCTGGGCTGAAATCAGCACCGTGCAAGTCATCGATCTGGCCAAGCAGTTTGAAGCCGACGGTGTGTCCTCGATCGTTTATACCGACATCGCCAAAGACGGCATGATGCAGGGCTGCAACGTACCGTTCACCGCTGCACTGGCTGCAGCGACGAAGATCCCGGTGATCGCGTCCGGCGGTATCCACAATCTGGGTGACATCAAGTCGCTGCTCGACGCCAAGGCGCCGGGCATCATCGGTGCAATCACTGGCCGGGCGATCTACGAAGGCACCCTCGACGTCGCCGAAGCGCAAGCTTTCTGCGATGCGTACCAAGGCTGAGGACTGACCATGGCGCTGGCCAAACGCATCATCCCTTGCCTGGACGTTGACAACGGCCGGGTCGTCAAAGGTGTGAAGTTCGAGAACATCCGCGATGCCGGCGACCCGGTGGAAATCGCCCGTCGTTATGACGAGCAGGGTGCCGACGAGATTACCTTTCTCGACATCACCGCCAGCGTCGATGGCCGCGACACCACGCTGCATACCGTCGAGCGCATGGCCAGCCAGGTGTTCATTCCGCTGACCGTCGGCGGCGGCGTGCGCACCGTGCAGGACATCCGCAACCTGCTCAATGCCGGTGCGGACAAGGTCTCGATCAACACCGCGGCGGTGTTCAACCCGGAGTTCGTCGGCGAAGCGGCGCAGCATTTCGGCTCGCAATGCATCGTCGTCGCCATCGACGCGAAGAAAGTCTCCGGCCCGGGAGAAACCCCGCGCTGGGAAATCTTCACCCACGGCGGGCGCAAGCCGACCGGTCTCGATGCAGTCGAGTGGGCGAAGAAGATGGAAGGCCTGGGTGCCGGCGAGATCCTGCTGACCAGCATGGATCAGGACGGCATGAAAAACGGCTTCGACCTCGGCGTGACTCGCGCGATCAGCGATGCGCTGGGCATTCCGGTGATCGCTTCCGGCGGCGTCGGCAATCTGCAGCATCTGGCCGACGGCATCCTCGAAGGCCACGCCAGCGCGGTGCTGGCGGCGAGTATTTTCCACTTCGGCGAATACACCGTGCAGGAAGCGAAAGCGTACATGGCCAAACGCGGCATTGTGATGCGCTAAACCGTACAGGCCAGTGGACAGCATGGCGTACCCAAGGCACTCTTGGGCACGCCATGGATTCCGGTAGCCCGACATGATCAAACGCCTGCTTCTTGTTCTCGCCAGTGCTTCTGTGTTGTTGCTCAACACGGCGCGGGCCGAAAACAGTCCCGACACCGATCTGGTGCTCCTCACCGAAAACTTTCCGCCCTACAACATGGCGAAAGACGGCAAGAATTTCGCCAAGGGCGAGAACATCAACGGCATTGCCGCCGACATCGTGCGTGAAATGTTCAAGCGTGCCGGGCTCACCTACAGCCTGACGCTGCGCTTTCCGTGGGAGCGGGTCTACAAACTGGCATTGGAAAATCCCGGTTACGGTGCTTTCGTGATGGCGCGCCTGCCGGATCGCGAAAACCTGTTCAAATGGGTCGGCCCGATCGGTCCGGACGACTGGATCATGTTGGCCCGGGCCGACAGCAAGATCACCCTCGAAACCCTCAACGATGCGCGCAAATACAAGATCGGTGCCTACAAGGGCGACGCAATTGCCGAGACCCTGGCCAAGCAGGGCTTGAAGCCAATGGTGGTGTTGCGCGATCAGGACAACGCGAAAAAACTGGTCAACGGCCAGATCGACCTGTGGGCCACCGGTGATCCTGCCGGACGTTATCTGGCGCGGCAGGACGGGGTCACCGGTCTCAAGACCGTATTGCGCTTCAACAGCGCCGAGTTGTACCTGGCGCTGAACAAGGACGTGTCGGATGCAACGGTCGCCAGGCTGCAGGCGGCGCTGGATCAGATGCGCAAGGACGGGGTTGTCGACGAAATCATGGGGCGCTATCTGTAGTTGTCGGCAATGCCTTGTCCGCGGCTTCATGGATGCATTCGTGCGGCGGATACTGCAGCAGTTCCAGGCTCTCGTACTGGGTGTAGCCGAGGTTGATGCCGGCTTGCGAGCCGTCTGCACGGAGCAACTCGTAGAAACTCTCCTGCTGATAAGCCGCGACGAATTTGCCTTTGCCGGCCATGGCGAGGACGTTGCTGATGAACGGTGTCAGCCAGCCGCTGGTTGAGGTTTCGCAGTGCGTGAACTGGCTGTCGAGTCTCGCCGAGAATGGCAGTGACGGATGGACGTCGCTCTTCATTGCCCAGGCGCTCACAAAACTGATGGCGGTAACCTGGGTGAACAGGCGCAGCACCTTCGGATTCTGCAACCGTTGCGCAGTCCACTTGAATGCCCGCGCCTTGTCGCCCGTGTTGTGTCCGCTCCCGACCAGATAATACTGGTCGGTTCTTTCCAGGCGATAAAAGGGCGTGGTGCGTAATTGTTCGAGCGGTGACAGGTCATCCTTGACCACGAACCACGGAAGTTCCACCACTTGAGCGAGGGTGGCCGCTCCGTTGGTTTGCGGAGCGTCCGCTGCGTGGAGCGTCGGCAACACTGGCGATGATTTGATCAGTGGCGCGATCTGCATCCGCAAGGCAAAGACACTGACGTCGGCCTGTGGTCGGTTGAAGCTGCCTGCCGCAACGAAGGTGCCCGGCGCGAAGTGAATGTCTCCCGGCGGTGCGCTGGGCGGCGTGACGCTCCAGGCGCTGAAACTCTGCCGTGCACCGCTGCCCTTGTCGCTCCAGAGCATATTGCCGACCGTTGAAGCGATCACCAGGTCGGCCCGGACGCAGCGCACACTACTGAGCAGTGGCTTGTCGTCGCCGCTGGAGCACACCTGGCCCAAGGCAACGTAGCCGGCCGGGGGCAGCGGTCGCCAAACCGTGCAGTTGGTTTTGGCGCCCGAGCCGGTATCTTTCCAGACTTGTTCAAAGTCGAGGGGCGCACTGAGGGCTTTGGCTTTTGTCGGGTCGGTCTCGTGCTCGCTGACAACGGCCACGACGTGTTTTGCGTTGATGTTGTCGTGGCTGCCCACCACGACATCGCCTAAAGGAAAGTAGCCCGGCAGCATCTCGGGAGAGGGCGTCGGGCGCCAAAAGCTCCCGGGTGCCGCTTTCGATCCGCTGCTGTCCCAGATTCGCTGGAAATCAGTCGTGAAGTTGATCAGCAGATTGTCCAGCGTGATCGGTTTTGCCTGTTGCGGGACGCCTGCGTCCTTGTCTTCGGTATTCATAATCAGCCCTGATAGTGAAAGACGACTCGGGAAGAGTCGTCACAGTTGCAGGGCTCACTATCCGGCCATGGGGGGGCCGTTTGGCGGTAATTATGTATAGCGGGCGAGGCTGTTCAACGGTAGACGCCGTCCTTGCCATGGGCGGCGGTGGCGCGATTGCTGCGCACGCTGATCATCTGCTTGATGTCGATCCACTCGATGCCTTGTGCCTTGAGCTTCGGCAATTCACGTTCCAGGACTGCCAGGGTCTGTGGATACGGGTGACCGATCATCACCGCCGACCCCTGCTTGCGCGCCAGGCTGATGGCGGTCTGCAGTTGGGTGAAGATGGCGGCTTCGGTGCGCTCGTCATCGAGGAACACATCCCGCGAGACACTCGCCAGATCGATCTTCTGTGCCTGCTGCGCTGCGACGGTCTGGGCGCTGGTGCGGCTGTCGACGAAGAATTTGTGCCGACGTTGCAACTCACCCATCAGCCACGCCATTGCCACCGGCTGGGCGGTCATGCGACTGCCCATGTGGTTGTTGATGCCCGCCGTGTAGGGGACCATTTTGAAGGCGGCGTCGAGGCGCTTTTGCAGTTCCTCGAGCGGCAGTTCGGGATGCCAGGCGTACGGGCCGGTGGCCGGGTCCATGGGCATGTGCAGAATCACGATCTTGCCGGCGCGATGGGCTTCGCGGGCGAATTCGGTAGCGTGCGGCGTGTCGGGCATGATCGCTGTGGTCACCGGGCCGGGCAGGGCCAGCACGCGGCGATCCCGGGGCAGGTTCTGCCCCAGGTCGTCGATGATCAGCGTCAGGTAGGCTTTTGGCGGGGTGGTTCTGGCAGGTTCTGCGTGAGCAGCACCCGCCAGACAGCACAGCAGGACGAAGAAGAAACGCAACGACATCCTCAACGGCCGGACGTGATGCTCAGCCCTTTGAGCAGGCTCAGCGCCTGGGCCAGTTGGTAATCGTCATCCTGCGGCATGGCCTTGGCCTTGGCGCCGGAACCGGTCGGCTTGTCCGCGCCGCCGTTGCCGTTGCCCAGGTGACCTTGCAGGTCGGCTTCCTTGAAGTAGTCGCCGTCGGCTTCGTTGGTGATCTTGGCCTTGCGCACTTCGATGTCCGGGACGATGCCCTGGGCCTGGATCGAGCGACCGTTCGGCGTGAAGTACAGCGCCGTGGTGATCTTCAGTGCGCGGTCGTTGTTCAGCGGCAGCACGGTCTGCACCGAGCCTTTGCCGAAACTGGTGGTGCCCATGACCACGGCGCGTTTCTGATCCTGCAGGGCGCCGGCGACAATTTCCGAGGCCGAGGCGCTGCCACCGTTGATCAACACGACCATTGGCACCGCTTCGCTTTCATCCTTGCCGGTGGCGGAGAAGCGCAGTTCGGAGTTGGCGATCCGGCCTTTGGTGTAGACGATCAGGCCTTTCTTGATGAAATGGTCGACCACTTCCACGGCGGCCTGCAGCACACCGCCCGGGTTGTTGCGCAGGTCGAGGATGATGCCGTTGAGCTTCTTGCCGTTGTCCTTGCGCAGCTTGGCCAGGGCCTTGGAGACCTCTTCGCCGGTCTTGACCTGGAACTGAGTGATGCGGATGTAGCCGTAGCCCGACTCCAGCAGTTGCGCCTTGACGCTCTTCACTTGAATCACGGCGCGGGCCAGAGTCACGTCGAACGGCGTACCGCCATCGCGCACCAGGGTCAGGGTGATTTTCTGGCCGATCTTGCCGCGCATCTTGTCCACGGCTTCGGTCATGGTCTGGCCGCGGGTCGGCTGGCCGTTGATCTTGACGATGAAGTCCCCGGCCTGAATGCCGGCCTTCGATGCCGGGGTGTCGTCGATCGGCGAGACGACCTTGATGAAACCGTCTTCGGAGCCGACTTCGATGCCCAGGCCGCCGAATTCGCCGCTGGTGCTCTCCTGCAATTCGGTGAAGTCTTCAGGGCCGAGATAGGCGGAATGCGGATCGAGGTTGCTGAGCATGCCCTTGATCGCGTTTTCCAGCAGGGTCTTGTCGTCCACCGGCTCGACATAGGCGGCCTTGATCCGGTCCATTACCTCGGCAAAGGTGCGCAACTCTTCCAGCGGCAACGGTGCCTTGGCGGTCGCGGCAGTGCCTGCCGGAGCGACGGCCGGGGCCGGTTGAGCGGCGAACGCCAGAGGCGCGCCGATCACCAGAGCGATCGTCAGGGCCAGCGAGGTAAGGCGGGACAAATGCAGCATGTCGAACGAACTCCTGAATTAGGCGACGCGCTTATCCTTGCGCGTGACACCATTGCGCCGGATCACTCGGGTGACCCTGCTGACGAATTGCGAAATACAGCGCTGGTGTGTCCTGACCGCCACTGTTACCCACAGTGGAGATCGACTCACCGGCTTTTACCACGTCACCGGCCGACTTGAGCAGCGTCTGGTTGTGACCGTAAAGACTCAGATAACCATTGCCGTGATCGAGGATCACCAGCAGCCCGGCACCGCGCAACCAGTCGGCGAACACCACGCGCCCGCCGTGCACGGCATGCACCTGGCTGCCGGCGGCGGCGCTGATCATCACGCCATCCCACTTGGTACGGGCATCGTCGCCACGGCTTTCGCCGAAGCGTGCCAGCAATCGACCATCAACCGGCCACGGAAGTTTTCCCCGGGTTGCAGCAAAAGGGCCACCGAAGGTCTCGCCGCTGCTGGACACCAGTGCGCCGGGGGTTGATCTGGCGGGTTTTCGTGGGGCGTCGCTGGTGTCAGCCTGCGCCTCACGCAAACGCTTTTTTTCCGCTTCCTGCTGGGCGATCAGCGCTTTCTGCCGCGCTTCTTCTGCCTCACGGGCCTGACGGGCCAGGGTTTCTTCAATGGTTTTAAGGACTTTAGACAGGTCTGCCTGATCCTGCTCGCGGGCGGCCAGTTTCTGGTCGCGGGCTTTCACGTCATCGTTGAGCTTGGCGAGGACTTGCTGGCGCTCCTTGCGGACTTTTTCCAGCTCGTCGCGCTGGCTGTCGAGGCTGCTTTTCTGCACCAGCAATTGCGCCTGCTGCGTGGCGATGTCTTTTTCGACATTGGCCAGTTGGCGCAGGGTTTCGTTGAAGTTCTTCAACTGCTCCAGGCGGGCCTGGCTCAGGTAATCGTAATAGGTGAGGGTGCGGGCGAATTTCTCGGGATTCTGCTGGTTGAGCAGCAGCTTGAGGTATTCCTGACGGCCGTTCTGATAGGCCGCGCGGGCCTGGATGGCGATCAGTCGCTGCTGTTCAGTGCGCGCGCTCTGGAGTTTTTTTTTCTCCGCATCGAGCCGCTGCAGCTCGGATTCGCTCTTCTTCAGCTCTTTCTGCAGGGCATCGACCTGCTTCTCGAGCTTGCCCATCTCGGTTTCAGTGCCCTTGAGCTCTTTCTGCACACCGGATTTTTCTTCCTGCAGCTTGCCCAGCAGCTTTTTCAGCTCGGCAATGTCCTGACGCGTGGCATCCAACTGCTGTTGGGTTTGCGCGCGCTCGTCAGCGAAGGCCGGTTGGAGCAGGCAGGTCAGAGCAAGGGCGATCAGGACGCGGAGCATAGAGGCGGGCGGCACCAGGGTAATGGACGGCCTAGTATGCCCGCCCGGGGCTGCAAAAAAAACGCCCAATTGGGCTTGTGTGATAACTGGAGCGGCGCAGAGGCCCATTTCCATTTCGAAAACCCCATAAACCACTGTGGGAGCTGGCTTGCCAGCGATGGCGTCTGCACATTCAACATAGCTGTTGGCTGTCAGATTGCTATCGCTGGCAAGCCAGCGCCCACAGGGTTTGGCGGTGTTTGATCGGGCGAATTACACCAGAATCGAGGTACCCGTCATCTCCGCCGGTTTTTCCAGGCCCAGCAGCATCAGCATGGTTGGAGCCACGTCCGCCAGTACGCCGCCGTCACGGACCTTGAGGTCACGCTTGCCGACATAAATGAACGGCACAGGCTCGGTGGTGTGCGCGGTGTGCGCCTGGTGGGTTTCTTCATCGGCCATTTTTTCGACGTTGCCGTGGTCAGCGGTGATCAGCGCTTCGCCACCGACTTTTTCCAACGCCTCGACGATGCGCCCGACGCAGGTGTCCAGGCATTCCACGGCTTTCACCGCAGCGTCGAACACACCGCTGTGGCCGACCATGTCGCCGTTGGCGTAGTTGACCACGATCACGTCGTAACGCTGGTGTTCGATCGCATCGACGATACGGTCGGTGACTTCCGGTGCACTCATTTCCGGCTGCAGGTCGTAGGTGGCGACTTTCGGCGACGGGATCAGAATGCGCTCTTCGCCCGGGAACGGTTCTTCACGGCCACCGGAAAAGAAGAAAGTGACGTGTGCGTATTTTTCGGTTTCGGCGATACGCAGCTGGGTCTTGCCGTTTTTTGCCAGGTAGTCGCCAAGTACATTTTCCAGGCTGCCCGGAGCGAAGGCGGCCGGGGCCGGGATGCTGGCCGCGTATTGGGTCAAGCCGACGTACTGCACTTTTGGCTGGCGCGCGCGCTCGAATTCCTTGAAATCGTCTTCGACGAACACGCGGCTCAGCTCGCGGGCGCGGTCGGCGCGGAAGTTCATGAACACCACCGCGTCGCCGTCTTCAACCTTGACCGGCTCGCCGATGGTGGTGGCTTTGACGAATTCGTCGCTTTCGCCACGGGCGTAGGCAGCGTCGAGGCCTTCCTGAGCAGTGGCGGCGTTGAATTCGGCGTTACCGTCGACGATCAGGTTGTAGGCCTGGGAGACACGGTCCCAACGGTTGTCACGGTCCATCGCGTAATAGCGACCGATGAGGCTGGCGATGCGGCCCTTGCCGAGCGCCTGGAACGTCGCATCGAGCAGTTCGATCGACGAAGCGGCGCTCTTTGGCGGCGTGTCACGGCCATCAAGAAAGGCGTGCAGGTAGATTTTTTCGGCGCCGCGCTTGAACGCCAGTTCGGCCATGGCGATCAAGTGATCCTGGTGGCTGTGCACGCCGCCATCGGACAGCAGGCCCATGAAATGCACGGCTTTGCCGGCGGCCACGGCTTTATCCACCGCGGCGCAGATGGTCGGGTTCTCGAAAAACTCACCGTCGCGGATCGCTTTGGTCACGCGCGTGAAGTCCTGATACACCACGCGCCCGGCGCCTAGGTTCATGTGGCCGACTTCGGAGTTGCCCATCTGGCCGTCCGGCAGACCGACGTCCATGCCGCTGCCCGAGATCAGGCCGTTCGGCACCGTGGCCCACAGGCGATCGAGCACTGGCTTCTTCGCCGCATACACGGCATTGGATTCGTGGCTGTCACTGTGACCGAAGCCGTCGAGAATCATCAGGACCAAAGGTTTAGGCGTGGTAGTCATGGAATCCACTCGTGGCTAATAAAGAAGAGGGCGATGGAAAAGGGAGTGGCAGTTTAAAGCGAAGTTCCTGCGGCGTCACCGCCGGACGGGGTTTGGCCCACCATAGTGGCTGTGTATACTGGCCGACATTTTAACGCCCTGGAACCTCCTTCGATGGTTGCTCACCTGATTGAATTTGCCACTAACCACTACATTCTTGTCGGTATCTTCGTCGTACTGCTGGCTCTGCTGCTGGCGCACACGATGCAGGGCGGCGGTAAAAGCCTGAGCACTGGCGAGCTGACCGCACTGGTCAACAAGGACGCAGGCGTGGTGGTGGACATCCGTCCGGCGAAAGATTACGCCGCCGGTCATATCGTTGGCGCGATCAACATTCCTCAAGACAAGCTGGCTGCGCGTGCCGGTGAGCTGGAAAAGCACAAGGCCAAGACCATCATTCTGGTGGACGCCCTGGGCCAGACCGCTGGTACCCACGCTCGCGAGCTGATGAAATCCGGCTTCACCGCCGCCAAGCTGTCCGGCGGGATCTCCAGCTGGAAAGGCGACAACCTGCCGCTGGTGAAGTGATATGAGCGAAGTCATCGTCTACTCCAGCGACTACTGCCCTTACTGCATGCGAGCCAAGCAATTGCTCGCGAACAAAGGTGTGGCCTTCGAAGAGATCAAGGTCGATGGCAAGCCGCAGATTCGTGCTGCCATGAGCCAGAAGGCCGGACGCACGTCCGTGCCGCAGATCTGGATCGGCGACAAGCACATCGGCGGTTGTGATGATTTGTATGCCCTGGAGCGCGCCGGCAAGCTCGACGCGCTGCTCAAGGCCTGAACGGCTGCACCCACGTACAGCAATCCCTAAAAGACCCAAGATCAGAAAGGATCTGAGATGACTGACCAACAGAACACTGCAGCCAGCGAAGAAGAAACCGCACCGCAATTCTCCTTGCAGCGCATCTACGTACGCGATCTGTCCTTCGAAGCCCCGAAAAGCCCGGCGATCTTCCGCCAGCAGTGGGACCCTACCGTCGGTCTGGACCTGAATACCCGTCAGAAAGAACTGGAAGGCGATTTCTACGAAGTCGTGCTGACCCTGTCCGTGACCGTGAAAAACGGCGACGAAGTGGCCTTCATCGCTGAAGTGCAGCAGGCCGGTATCTTCCTGATCAAGAACCTGGACGCGGCTTCGATGAGCCACACCCTGGGTGCGTTCTGCCCGAACATCCTGTTCCCGTATGCTCGCGAAACCCTGGACAGCCTGGTGACCCGCGGTTCGTTCCCGGCCCTGATGCTGGCGCCAGTGAACTTCGACGCCCTGTACGCGCAAGAGCTGCAGCGCATGCAGGCTGCGGGCGAGACGCCGACCGTTCAATAAGCGGTTTGAGCGACAACGAAAAAAGCGCCGTAACGGGCGCTTTTTTCTTGGGTTGGAATACAGACTTCATGACTTCATGACTTCATGACTTCATGACTTCATGACTTCATGACTTCATGACTTCATGACTTCATGACTTCATGTAGGAGCTGCCGAAGGCTGCGATCTTTTGATCTTGTTGTTAAAAATCGAGATCAAAAGATCGCAGCCTTCGGCAGCTCCTACAGGATCGGGTGGTTATTTGAAGTCGTTCTGCCGCCACGCTTCGTACACGGCCACTGCCACGGTGTTGGACAGGTTCAGGCTGCGGCAGCCTTCACGCATCGGCAGGCGCAGGCGCTGTTCGGCGGGCAGGGCGTCCAGCACCTCCGGCGGCAGGCCACGGCTTTCCGGGCCGAAGATGAACGCATCGCCCGGGACGAACGTGGCGTCGTGAAACGGCCTCGAGCCTTTGGTGGTGAAGGCGAACAACCGTGGGTTGCCGAGGCTCTCCAGGCAACTGGCGAGGTCGGCGTGGCGCTGCAACGTGGCATATTCGTGGTAGTCGAGACCGGCCCGGCGCAAGCGCTTGTCGTCCATCTCGAAACCCAACGGCTCGATCAAATGCAGGTGGCAGCCACTGTTGGCGCACAGCCTGATAACGTTGCCGGTGTTCGGCGGAATTTCTGGTTGAAAAAGGATGACGTGAAACATGCACGGCTCCGAAGGTAAAGATGACGCGCATTCTACGCCGCCAGCCGACCCGCGTTCGAAACTATTCCCGCGGGTGATCGGTTCGCTGGCGATTTTCGGCTTGATGGTCGGTTTGATGATCGGCCGCCTGACCACGCCGGACCCCAGCGTGCTGCAGCAGGTCGACGTGACCGCTGACGGCCTGGTGGTGTGGTTCAACAATGAGCCGAAGCTGCACGGCGAGATCATCGACGGTACCGTGGCCTTGTTGTTTCAGGCTGAAGGCCGCGCGCAGAAGGGCCAGCTCAAGCTCAATGGCAAGGATGTGAGCTGGCGTACGCGAGTGAGTGACGGTGGGCTGTTGTTGACAGTGCTGGCGGCGCGGCCGCTGCAAGGGGAATGGGCCGGGAGCAAGGTCGATGACCGCTGGCGGCTGGAGATCCATCTCCGGGAGCAATAAAAGCGGGAATCCCCGGCCTGCCTGTACCAGGGTTCCCAAAACGGGGTGGACTTCGCTGAGAGCGTCGGTCCGGTGTAAAGAGGGAACCCCCGGCCTGCCTGTACCAAGGATCCCAAAAGGGTGGGTTCGCCGCGTTGCGGTTTGAACCCGGTGTAAAGAGGGGAATCCCCGGCCTGCCTGTACCAAGGCCCCCGAAACGGGTGGTGAATCGAATCACCTGTGAGGGATATTGCAGGCGGCGTGCCAGTTTTAGTATTTCGAAACAGAAAAAAGCTTCAGATGCGCGAAAGCCCCGTAAATCTGGGCTTTGATGCTTCTGCGTGGCTGGAGCTTTGAACCTGGTTGGTGTTTTTTTGATCAGTGAGTTATGCCCAATTGCGGTTCGCCGTGCCTTGTGGCGGTGCACACAAAAAAAGATCGCAGCCTTCGGCAGCTCCTACAGGGATATGCGTTCTCTGCAGGAGTTGCCGAAGGCTGCGATCTTTTCGCGGACGATTAGAGGAGGGGCTTAACCCTCATCCCCCTCATCATCATCCCCACCGTCCACTTTCATCCCCAATTCCTTGATCTTGCGGGTCAGGGTATTACGCCCCCAACCGAGCAATACCGCCGCATCACGCCGGCGTCCGGCCGTGTGCTTCAGCGCGGTCTCGATCATGATCCGCTCGAACGCCGGCACTGCGCTGTCGAGCAGGCTCGACTGGCCACGGGCCAAGGCTTGATCGGCCCACTGACGCAGCGCCTGCTCCCAGTTGGTCACCGGTGCCGAATCCTGCGGCAGGCTCAGCAGTTCCGGTGGCAGGTCACTGATGTGCACTTCGCGACCGGAGGCCATCACGGTGATCCAGCGGCAGGTGTTCTCCAGCTGCCGCACGTTGCCCGGCCATGGCAGGTTCTTCAGGTACTCCTCGGTCTCGCTTTTCAGCAGCTTCGGTTCCACCGCCAGTTCTTGCGCGGCGCGGCTGAGGAAGTGTTTGGCCAGGGTCGGGATGTCTTCGCGACGGTCCGACAGGCGCGGAATGTGGATGCGGATCACGTTGAGGCGGTGGAACAAGTCCTCACGGAATTTGCCGGCGTGCACCAGGGTTTCCAGGTTCTGGTGGGTCGCGGCAATGATCCGCACATCGACCTTGACCGGCACATGCCCGCCAACGCGATAGAACTCACCGTCGGCCAGCACCCGCAGCAAACGGGTCTGGGTATCGGCCGGCATGTCGCCGATTTCGTCGAGGAACAGCGTGCCGCCGTCAGCTTGCTCGAAGCGCCCGCGACGCAGGTTGGCCGCGCCGGTGAACGCGCCTTTCTCGTGGCCGAACAGCTCGGATTCCATCAGGTCCTTGGGGATCGCCGCCATGTTCAGCGCGATGAACGGCGAGGCCGCGCGCGGGCTGTGGCGGTGCAGGGCGTGGGCCACCAGTTCTTTACCGGTACCGGATTCGCCGTTGATCAACACGGTGATGTTGGAGTGGCTCAAGCGGCCGATGGCGCGAAACACCTCCTGCATCGCCGGTGCTTCACCGATGATTTCCGGGGTGCGGGTCAGCGCCGGCACCACTTCCAGGCCTTGCTGTTCCTGCGCATGCTGATTGGCGCGCTTGACCAGCGACACCGCCTCGTCAACGTCGAACGGCTTGGGCAGGTACTCGAACGCGCCGCCCTGATAGGAGGCGACGGCGCTGTCCAGATCGGAGTGAGCGGTCATGATGATGACCGGCAACCGTGGGTGCTGTTCGCGGATGCGCGCCAGCAGATCGAGGCCACTGGCGCCCGGCATGCGGATGTCGGAAATGATCACATCAGGCTGCTGACGGGCCAGACGACTCATCACGCCATCGGCGCTGTCGAAGCTCTGCGTGGTCATGCCTTCCTGCTGCAAGGCTTTTTCCAGAACCCAACGGATAGAACGGTCGTCATCGACGATCCACACGGTTTCACTACGGCTCATGTCGATGTGGCTCCTTGTTCCAGTGGCAGAAAGATCGAGAACGTGGTGTGGCCGGGGTGGCTGTCACACTCGATCAGGCCCTGGTGCTGGCTGATGATGTTCTGGGTGATGGCCAGGCCCAGCCCGGTACCGTCCGGGCGGCCGCTGACCATGGGAAAGAAGATGGTTTCCTGGAGTTCCGCCGGGATCCCCGGGCCGTTGTCGATGATCTCGATCTTGGTCACCAGGCGATGGCGGACGTGGCCGATGGTGAACTGGCGCATGGTCCGGGTGCGCAGGCTGATGCGCCCCAGACGCAGCTCGTTCTGGCTGCTGATCGCCTGCATCGCGTTGCGCACGATGTTCAGCACGGCCTGAATCATTTGTTCGCGGTCGATCAATACGTCGGGAATGCTCGGGTCGTAGTCGCGCACCAAGGTGATGCAGCCCTGGCTTTCCGCCTCGACCAGTTGGCAGACGCGCTCCAGCACTTCGTGGACGTTGCACAGCGCCAGCGATGGCAGCTTGTTCGAGCCGAGCATGCGGTCGACCAGATTACGCAGGCGGTCGGCCTCTTCAATGATCACGTTGGTGTAGTCGCGCAGGCTGTCTTCCGGCAGTTCGCGGGCCAGCAATTGCGCGGCGCCACGGATGCCGCCGAGCGGATTCTTGATCTCATGGGCTAGGCCGCGCACCAGCATTTTGCTGGTTTCCTGTTTGGACAACTGCGCCTCTTCCTTGGTGATCCGCAGCAGGCGGTCACGCGGGTGCACTTCCAGCAGGAGCATGGTTGCGCCGTTGCTGAGGATCGGCGTCACCGCGTAGTCCACGGTCAGGGTCTGGCCGGTGAGGGCGGTGAGCATCGCTTCGCGCTTGGTGAACGGGTGTGCCTGTTCGACCGCCTGACGCAGCGAGTTGAGCGCTTCGGTGGACTCGGTGAACAACTCGCTGATGAACTGCCCATGGCTGCGCTGGCCGCTGATGGCCAGCAGCATCTCGGCCGCCGGGTTCATGTACTCAAGGCGCAATTCCGCGTCGAGCAGGATGGTAGCGGTGGTCAGGTTGTCGAGCAGCAAACGGTGGATTGCGTCGCTAATAGTCATCGGAGCCTCTTTTGGGGGCGGAGCGTGCGCAAGAAGCAGGCGTCGTAAAACGGAAAATGCAAAAACCAAACCAAGGCTCCGAAAAGAAGCGTTCAACCCCTGAAACAGGCGTTTGACGCTCGTTTGCGTGGCGCTCAATGCACGCGAGCGGGAAGTTTCGAACCAAAATGGGATGGAATATGGGTACGGTGCAGCCTCATGCACCAATATAGTGCGCAAAGCTGAACGGCGTTAGAAGAAACGCAGGAAGGGGTTTTTTTCTTCGACCGGTTTGTCTTTCAGCGGGCATTCCGGGCGTACGCCGTAGTCTTCGCTGACGCAGGGTTTGACCTGGCGTTTCTGTGCCAGCGAGATGCGCAGCATGTGGAACGGCTGGTTGGCGGTGCGTTCGACGGTGCGGCCCTGCTCATCGAGGATTTCCACTGACAGGTTATGGCTGCCGCGATCAATGTTGCTCAGCGGGAAAACAGGACTCAGGCCCGGCTCGCCAGTGGCTTGTCCGTCCAGCAGCAGGCGATAGCGGTGACCCTGCTGCAGGCCCGGTTCGCTGGTGACGCTGACGATCACCTCGCCGGCGCTGCTGCGAAGGGTCGCGTCCGGCTCGGGGATCAGGATGCGCAGCATGTCGTAGTGGAACAGCGGTTGTTCCGCGACCTTTTTCGCAGTGCTGATCGGAACTGCAGCCGTGGGGTTGGCCGACATGCGATTACTGGTCGCGACAGGTACGCGCTTGGCGTTGCCGCGTGGCTGGTCGGTGTAGACGCGATTGCCCTGCGCGTCGATATAGGTGAAGACCTCGGCGTGCACGGACTGGGCGCACAGGCATAGGATCAGCCAGAAAATCCTCATGGCTTGTGCACCCGCTGCACGGTGAACACCACCGCCGGGCTCTGCTGGATGATCGCTTCGCCGTCGATCACCTGCACCGCGAGATGATGCTCGCCACGATCAACATTCACCAGTTGCAGGATGGGCACGTTGCTCGGCTGGCCGTAAGGCGCGTCGTCCAGCACCAGCCTTAATTGGTGCGGCGCCTGCAGGCGCGGCTTGATCAGCACATTGACAGTGAAGGTGCCGTTGTTGGCGCGCAGCGCTTCTTCGCTGGGCAGGCCGGTCAGCTCCAGCACCTCGTAGGTACTGCGTGCCGCGGGACGTGTGTCGGTGCTTGAAGGTGCTGGCGCGCTCGGTGCCTGTGGCTCGACGCGGTTGAGTGGCGGCAACTCGACCGGCTGCGCCTGAACACCGTCCGGCGAGTGATCGCTGTAAACCGTGTTGCCATTGGCATCGGTGTACTTGTAGATCTGCGCGGCGGCGGGCAGGGCGATCAGCAGCAATAGGAATTGAAAACCACGACCCATGGACTCGACCGATCAACAATGAGATTGGCATGCAGCATAGGCCACGGGCGACGGTAAGCCCAATCGGGACAACATCCGCTCACACAACCCGCCCGAGGACTTTATTGTGAAGCGCCCGAGTCCAGCGCGCTTTCGCGAAAACCGGACAGGACGCCAGCCTTGTAATGCTCGATGTAGGTCAAATTGCCGTTGGCATCGGTTTCGCGCAACTCACCGTCCTTTTTGCCTGCGACGAAGTTCACGGTCTGGGTGTGGCCGTTGTCGGCCTTGAGTGTCCATGGGCCGCTTTGCAAGTTATCCGTGTAGTTGCCGTTTCCTGCCTTGGTTTCCCATGGACCCTGGCGCAGGTCGTCGACATAACGGCCGCGCTCGGTGACGCCGGCAGTGGTCAGTTCGCTCGGGCCGTTGAGTTGGCCGTGGGCATAGGTCTGGAATCCGCTGGCGACCCATTCCATCTCGTCGTAGTTGGAAAGTTGCCAGCGGCCCTCGCGCAAATCATTGTGGTACTCGCCGTCCAGCGTTTGCCCGTCCTGATAAATGGTCCATTGCCCCTCCCGTTTACCCTCTGCGAAAGGACCTGACTCCGAATATTTCTCGTCTTTGGAAAAGGACCACGCACCGATACGCACGCCCTGCTTGTAAGCACCTTGGGCTGAGATAGATCCGGAGTCATAGGACACCGACTGGCCATCCTCACTGCCGGTGAATTTCGCCGGGTCGGTTTCCCAGGCGATACGTCTGACCCGATAGTTGTAAAGCGTGCGGTTACCCTCGATGAGCGTAGCGTCGAGCCAGCGCCAGAAGGTCACAGTAAGAAAGCGTCCGTCTTTTTCCTGATAGGTCTTCTTGAAAAAGTACGGTTCGGCATCTGGCGTCGGATCCGGCAGTGGGTCGTAGTACTGGCCGTAATAGCCCACCAGTTTCCCTTGGCTGAAATCGATCTGGTCGAACTCCGGCACGCCGGACGCCTCATAGTCGAGGCGGTAGTTGAGCGGGGTAATTCGGCTCAAGGCCTTTTTGATGGTCAGGGCATCGAGGTGTTTCTGGCCTTGGGTGATGCGATCCAGCGCCGATTGCAGGCGCGTGGTACGGCTGTAGAGGTGATCGTTGGCATCGTATTTGTAGGCGTAGATCTTGTAGCGATCGTTCTGTCGGAACAGCACGAAGCGCGTCGGATCCTCGCTGTCGAGTGACATGAGAAAAACCGATTCGATGGTCGCCTGACCGTAGTCATCCAGTAATTGCGGGCTCGCCTCAGGCGCGTCGCACACGCAGTAATAACCTTTGACACCGCCAGCTTCTTTGATAAACGCCAGTGTCGCCGAGCTTTCCTGCAAACTCTGGATCAGCGGATGAGCCAGCGTTTTGTTTTCATAAAACTCGGCTGCGTTAACAGCCTGGCTGGTAAGGCCGGCCATCAGGGCCAGAGCCCATAACCACTTCATGCGAATCCCTTCGTCGAGACGCCAGTTGTGGCGCAGAAGCGGCGGATTATCCATGGATGAGCGCGCACAAAAAAGGCCTCCCGAAGGAGGCCTCTTTCTGTCACGCCGCGCAGCGCGGCGCTACCGGATCAGCAGCTGTAGTACAGCTCATATTCCAGTGGGTGTACGAAGGTACGGACCTTGATTTCTTCTTCGGATTTCAGCGCGATGTAAGCGTCGATGAAGTCGTCGGAGAATACGCCGCCCTTGGTCAGGAACGCACGGCCCTTGTCCAGCTCTTCCAGGGCTTCTTTCAGGCTGCCGCAAACTTGTGGGATCTCTTTCGCCTCTTCAGGCGGCAGGTCATACAGGTTTTTGTCAGCGGCATCGCCTGGGTGGATCTTGTTCTGGATGCCGTCCAGACCGGCCATCAGCAGTGCTGCGAAAGCCAGGTACGGGTTGGCAGCCGGATCCGGGAAGCGAGCTTCGATACGACGGCCGCGTGGGCTGTTGACGTAAGGAATACGGATCGAGGCGGAACGGTTGCGAGCCGAGTAGGCCAGCATTACTGGCGCTTCGAAACCTGGCACCAGACGCTTGTAGGAGTTGGTGGCCGGGTTGGTGAAGCCGTTCAGGGCCTTACCGTGTTTGATGATACCGCCGATGAAGTACAGGGCGGTTTCGGACAGGCCGGCATAACCTTCGCCAGCGAAGGTGTTCTTGCCGTCTTTGGCGATGGACATGTGTACGTGCATGCCCGAGCCGTTGTCGCCGTACAGTGGCTTCGGCATGAAGGTCGCAGTGCGGCCGTAAGCGTCGGCAACGTTGTGGACAACGTATTTCAGGGTCTGAACTTCGTCAGCTTTTTTCACCAGGGTGTTGAACTTGACACCGATTTCGTTCTGACCGGCAGTCGCCACTTCGTGGTGGTGAACTTCAACGGTCTGGCCCATCTCTTCCAGTGCGTTGCACATGGCAGTGCGGATTTCGTGGTCGTGGTCGAACGGCGGAACCGGGAAATAGCCGCCTTTGATACCAGGACGGTGGCCTTTGTTGCCGCCTTCGATGTCCTGGTCGGACATCCACGAACCTTGCTCGGAGTAGATTTTGAACATCGAGCCGGAGATGTCGGACTTGAACTTCACTTCGTCGAAGATGAAGAATTCTGGTTCTGGACCGGCGAAGACGGTGTCACCGATACCGGTGGTCTTCAGGTATTCCTCGGCGCGGTGCGCGATGGCGCGCGGGTCGCGATCGTAACCTTGCATGGTCGAAGGTTCGATGATGTCGCAAACCAGGATCAGGGTCGCGTCTTCGGTGAACGGGTCGAGTACGGCAGTATCGTCGTCCGGCAGCAGGATCATGTCGGAGGCTTCGATGCCTTTCCAGCCAGCGATGGAGGAACCGTCGAACATCTTGCCGACTTCGAAGAAGTCGTCTTCCAGCGCATCGCGAGCCGGCATGGTCACGTGGTGCTGAGTGCCTTTGGTGTCCGTGAAGCGCAGATCAATCCACTTGACGTCATGATCTTTGATGAGTTGAACCGACTTCGACATAGTGTCCTCCGGGTGGCTTAGGGCTTGGTAGTGGATGCCCTTAATTTGGGTGATGCCGGCGCAGATACTCTGCCAAGGCAACCTGCCTCACAAGGGAGCAAATTGCATGCCAGTGCCCCAGCATGGGTTTTTTGCCCCAATTTCACGCTTTCAAAGCAAGAAAGCGCCATAAAGGCGAAATTATCGCCCCTTAATGTAGCGCTTCAAATCAGAAATGACCCGTTTTGGTGCAAGTGAAACCTTCTGCATATTAACTGGTTAAACCTTGAGCAATTTCCGCTATAATCCGCGCCCCCCTTTTTCGGCTGGCCCTGCGCGCGCTGTTTTCATGAAACTAATCGTAAAAGTCTTCCCCGAGATCACCATCAAAAGCCGCCCTGTCCGGATGCGTTTCATCCGCCAGCTGGCCAAGAACATCCGCGCCGTGCTCCGCGATCTGGACCCGGCCGTGGTGGTGAACGGTGTGTGGGACAATCTCGAGCTGGAAACCCGCGTTACTGACCCCAAAGCCTTGAAAGAGATGGGCGAGCGCCTCACTTGTACTCCCGGTGTCGCGCACTTTCTGCAGATCGACGAATACCCGCTGGGCGACTTCGACGACATCACCGAGAAGTGCAAACAACACTACGGCGATGTGCTGGCCGGGAAGATTTTCTCGGTGCGCTGCAAACGTGCAGGCAAGCATCCGTTCAGCTCGATGGACGTCGAAAAATACGTCGGCAGCAAGCTGCGTCGTGAGTGCGGTGCCGCCGGAATCGACCTCAAAGACCCGGAAATCGAAGTTCGCATCGAAGTTCGCGACCAACGGTTGTTTGTCATCCACAGCCAGCACAACGGCATCGGCGGTTACCCGCTCGGCGCCCTGGAGCAGACGCTGGTACTGATGTCCGGCGGCTTTGACTCGACGGTTGCCGCGTACCAGATCATGCGCCGCGGCCTGATGGCGCATTTCTGCTTCTTCAATCTGGGCGGACGTGCCCACGAATTGGGCGTGATGGAAGTCGCGCATTTCATCTGGAAGAAGTACGGCAGCTCGCAACGCGTGCTATTTGTCAGTGTTCCGTTCGAAGAAGTGTTGGGCGAAATTCTCGGCAAAGTCGATAACAGTCATATGGGCGTCGTATTGAAGCGTATGATGTTGCGCGCATCGTCGGCCATTGCCGACCGGCTGCACATCGACGCGCTGGTCACCGGCGAAGCGATTTCCCAGGTATCGAGCCAGACGCTGCCGAACCTGTCGGTGATCGACTGCGTGACCGACAAACTGGTCCTGCGCCCGCTGATCGTCGCGCACAAGCAGGACATCATCGACACGGCCAACGAGATCGGCACCGCCGATTTCGCCCGGCACATGCCGGAGTACTGCGGGGTCATCTCGGTCAATCCGAAGACCGCCGCCAAGCGCCATCGTGTTGAGCACGAAGAGAAAGAATTCGACATGGCGGTTCTCGAGCGTGCGCTCGAAAACGCCAAACTGGTGCCGATCGATCGAGTGATCGACGAATTGGGCCAGGACTTGCAGATCGAAGAAGTCGGCGAAGCGCTGGCCGGTCAGATCGTCATCGACATCCGTCATCCGGATGCGGCCGAGGATGACCCGCTGGAACTCACCGGCATAGAAGTACAGACGATGCCGTTCTACGCAGTGAACGCTCGTTTCAAGGAGCTGGATCCGACTCGCCAGTACCTGCTGTATTGCGACAAAGGCGTGATGAGTCGCCTGCATGCTCACCATTTGCTCAGTGAGGGGCATGCCAATGTGCGCGTTTATCGACCGAGCTAAGTGCCCGGGGCTGTTTGCCTGTGGCCTGCGTCACCGGCCCCCCGACACCGCCGTCAAGCTGTAACGGCCATGCCGGACACTACTGTTAATCGCTGCCAAGACTTGTCAGCAAACCGAATCCTCTGATCGAGATACACAAGTGATCGAAAATCTACGTAACATCGCCATCATTGCCCACGTTGACCATGGTAAGACCACCCTGGTAGACAAACTCCTGCGTCAATCCGGCACCCTGGAGCGCAACGAGCTCAACGACGAGCGCGTGATGGACTCCAACGACCAGGAAAAAGAGCGCGGTATTACCATTCTGGCGAAAAACACCGCCATCAACTGGAACGGCTACCACATCAACATCGTGGACACCCCGGGCCACGCCGACTTCGGCGGCGAAGTAGAGCGCGTAATGTCGATGGTTGACTCCGTTCTGCTGCTGGTTGACGCTCAAGACGGCCCTATGCCGCAAACCCGTTTCGTGACCAAGAAGGCGTTCGAAGCCGGCCTGCGTCCAATCGTGGTGATCAACAAGGTTGACCGCCCAGGCGCGCGTCCGGACTGGGTTCTGGACCAGATCTTCGACCTGTTCGACAACCTCGGTGCGACCGAAGAACAACTGGACTTCCAGGTTGTTTACGCTTCGGCCCTGAACGGCATCGCCGGTCTGGACCACACCGCCATGGGCGAAGACATGACTGCGCTGTACCAGGCAGTGGTCGACCACGTTCCGCCTCCGGCCGTTGACCGTGACGGTCCGTTCCAGATGCAGATCTCCGCTCTGGACTACAACAGCTTCCTGGGTGTTATCGGTGTTGGCCGTATCGCTCGTGGTCGCGTCAAGCCGAACACCCCGGTTGTCGCAATCAGCGCCGACGGCAAGCGCCGCAACGGTCGTATCCTGAAGCTGATGGGTCACCACGGTCTGCACCGCATTGACGTTGAAGAAGCAGCAGCCGGCGACATCGTCTGCATCAGCGGCTTCGACGAGCTGTTCATCTCCGACACCCTGTGCGACATCAACACCGTCGAGGCGATGAAGCCGCTGACCGTTGACGAGCCAACCGTTTCCATGACCTTCCAGGTAAACGACTCGCCATTCTGCGGTAAAGAAGGCAAGTTCGTGACCTCCCGTAACATCAAGGATCGTTTGGACAAAGAGCTGCTGTACAACGTTGCACTGCGCGTTGAAGAAGGCGACTCGGCTGACAAGTTCAAGGTTTCCGGCCGTGGTGAGCTGCACCTCTCGGTACTGATCGAAACCATGCGTCGCGAAGGCTTCGAGCTGGCCCTGGGCCGTCCTGAAGTGATCATCCGTGAAGTTGACGGCGTGAAGCAGGAACCGTTCGAAAACGTCACCATCGACATCCCTGAAGAATCCCAGGGCAAGGTCATGGAAGAGATGGGTCTGCGTAAAGGCGACCTGAGCAACATGGTGCCGGATGGCAAGGGCCGTGTTCGTCTGGAATACAACATCCCTGCTCGCGGTCTGATCGGTTTCCGTAACCAGTTCCTGACCCTGACCAACGGTGCTGGCATCCTGACCTCGATCTTCGACCGTTACGCGCCAGTGAAGTCGGGCCACATGTCCGGCCGTCAGAACGGCGTACTGGTTTCGGTTGAAACCGGCAAGGCACTGACCTACTCGCTGGAAACCCTGCAGGCTCGTGGCAAGCTGTTCGTAGAACACGGCCAGGAGATCTACAACGGTCAAATCGTTGGTCAGAACAGCCGCGACAACGACCTGGGTGTGAACCCTACCAAAGGCAAGAAGCTCGACAACATGCGTGCTTCGGGTAAAGACGAAACCATCGCTCTGGTACCACCTGTTCGCTTCACTCTGGAACAGGCTCTGGAATACATCCAGGAAGACGAGCTGTGCGAAGTCACTCCTAAGTCCATCCGTCTTCGCAAGAAGATCCTGGACGAAAGCGAGCGTACCCGCGCTGCCAAGAAAGCCAAGGCGTAATTCAGCCCGAGCTTGAAAAAACGCCCCCGGTCGCGAGACCGGGGGCGTTTTTGTTTGTCTGGGATTTGTGCGGTGTTTGTGCTGGCCTCATCGCTGGCAAGCCAGCTCCCACAGGGTTTTGNCACATGAATCTTGTGTACGACAACAATCAATGTGGGAGCTGGCTTGCCAGCGATGGCGGCCGGACAGGCGCCGAAAATTTCAGGAAAGGTCAGAACTTCTCGATCGACCGCGAATTCTGCACCCGCTCGACTTCTTTCGGCTTGTACGCGCAATACCCTGGCCGCGGGCCGATTTTCGGGTGGTTGCGGCAGGTGTCCGGGCGCTTGTCATAAATGGTGCACAGGCGGCTTTTACGATCCAGGTAGTAGCAATCGTTGTTGCTCATGCGCTGCAGGGTGAAGATCCCCGATTTCTGGTTGAAGCGCTCGACCAGCCCTTCCTTTTGCAGGCGCTTGGCGATGTTCTTCGGCGGATCGCCCAGCTCGAACTCGTCGACCACGCCGATGCGTACCAGGTCCTTGATCTTGACCTCGACCGGCAGGGTGCAGCAGCTGGAGACACAAGAGCCGCACATCGGGGCCGAATATTTGGCCCACGTATCGAGACGGTCGATCTCGGCGGCGGCAATCAGGTTGGGCTTCATCATCGGGGGTTACCAGGCGTGTGTGCATCAGGGCGCGCGATCATACCGGGACTGGTGGATTTTTGAACAACCTTTCGCCAGATTTTTGCAAACGCCGTGTAAATGCCGTTCAGTCCGGCACGGCCCCTGCATTCATTAGCCCACTCGCCAAGGTAATGCCGGGCTATCTCACCGTCTTCGGAAAAACTGCCGAACCTGCGCCTCTACCGTCGGTCAGACCGTCTAGGCTCAGACAATTCCCCGCTCGCTCGAGGTCCTATCGATGACTCAAGAACCACTAGTTCGCGAAGCAGAGGTGGCCGCATTCCGCGATGCCGTCCTGACCAAGCTCACCTATGCGGTGGGCAAAGACCCGGATCACGCCTTTGACCATGACTGGTTCGAAGCCATTGCCCTGGCGGCACGCGACCACATGGTCGAACACTGGATGGACCACACCCGGCAGATCTACCGCAAAGGCCAGAAGCGGGTGTATTACCTCTCGCTGGAATTTCTCATCGGCCGTTTGCTTTACGACAGCCTGAGCAACCTCGGCCTGCTCGACGTCGCCCGTGAAGCGCTGACCGAACTGGGTGTCGATCTGGAACGCATTCGCCTGCTGGAACCCGATGCGGCGCTCGGCAATGGCGGCCTCGGACGTCTGGCGGCGTGCTTCATGGAAAGCATGTCGACCCTCGGCATTGCCGGGCACGGTTACGGCATTCGTTATGAACACGGGTTGTTCCGCCAGGCCATCGTCGATGGCTGGCAGCAGGAACAGACCGAACACTGGCTGGATTTCGGCAACCCGTGGGAATTCGAGCGTCCGGAAGTGGTGTACACCATCGGCTTCGGCGGCAGCGTCGAAACCGTCACCGATGCCAGTGGCAAGACCAAACAGGTCTGGTCGCCGGCAGAAACCGTACGGGCGATTGCCTACGACACGCCGGTGGTCGGCTGGCGTGGGGCGAGCGTCAACACCTTGCGCCTGTGGCGTGCCCGAGCCATGGAAGACTTGCACCTTGAGCGCTTCAACGCCGGTGACCACCTGGGCGCGGTGGCTGAGGTAGCCCGCGCCGAAAGTATTTCCCGGGTGCTTTACCCGGCGGACAGCACCGAAGCGGGGCAGGAACTGCGCCTGCGTCAGGAATATTTCTTCGTCGCGGCTTCGCTGCAGGATTTGCTGCGTCGCCATCGCAACATGCACACCTCGGTGCTGACCCTGGGCGACCACGCAGCGATTCAGCTCAACGACACCCACCCCTCGATTGCCGTCGCTGAACTGATGCGGCAACTGGTCGACGTCTACGACGTGGCTTGGGATGCGGCGTGGCAGGTCACCGTCGATACCTTGTCGTACACCAACCACACGCTGTTGCCCGAGGCGCTGGAGACCTGGCCGGTCGGCCTGATGGAGCGCATGCTGCCGCGGCACATGCAGATCATTTACCTGATCAACGCGCAGCACATCGACTCGCTGCGCGCCAAGGGCATTCATGATTTCGACGTGCTGCGCGCGGTGTCGCTGATCGAAGAAGACAACGGTCGTCGGGTGCGCATGGGCAACCTCGCGTTCCTCGGTTCGCACAGCGTCAACGGCGTTTCCGGGCTGCACACGCAATTGATGCGCAAGACCGTGTTCGCCGAACTGCACAAGCTCTACCCGGAGCGGATCAACAACAAAACCAACGGCATCACTTTCCGCCGCTGGTTGTTCCAGGCCAACTCCGAACTGACCTCGATGCTGGTCGATGCACTCGGCCCGCAGGTGCTGGATAACCCGGAAGAGCGCTTGCTCGACCTCGAACCGTTCGCCGAGCAACCCGCCTTCCGCAAAGCCTTCGCCGAACAGCGCCTGCACAGCAAAAAGGCCCTGGCCTACCTGATTCACGAGCGGCTGGGGATCGCGGTCAATCCGGCGGCGATGTTCGACGTGCAGGTCAAACGGATCCACGAATACAAGCGCCAGTTGCTCAACCTGATGCACACGGTGGCGCTGTATCAGGCGATTCGTGCCGAGCCGGAAGTCGACTGGGTACCTCGGGTGAAAATCTTCGCCGGTAAAGCAGCGGCGAGTTATCACCAGGCCAAACTGATCATCAAGCTGACCAACGACATCGCCCGTGTAGTGAACAACGACCCGACCGTGCGTGGTTTGCTGAAGGTGGTGTTCCTGCCCAACTACAACGTCAGCCTCGCCGAGAGCATCATTCCGGCGGCGGATTTGTCCGAGCAGATTTCCACGGCCGGCTTCGAAGCGTCGGGCACTAGTAACATGAAGTTCGGTCTCAACGGCGCGCTGACCATCGGCACCCTCGACGGTGCCAACGTGGAAATGTGCGAGCGCATCGGCGCCGAGCACATGTTCATCTTCGGCCTCAGTGCGCAGCAGGTTGAAGCGCGCAAACAGAACCACGAGTTCAGCGCCGCGCCGGACATCGCCGCGTCGCATCGTTTGAGCGACGTGCTGCAAGCGATCCGCAGTGGCGTGTTCTCGCCGGATGACACATCGCGCTATACCGGGCTGATCGATTCACTGGTGGACTACGACCGCTTCCTGGTCTGCGCCGACTTCGATTCCTACTGGGAAGCGCAGAAACGCGTCGATGCGCACTGGCACGACGCCAACAACTGGTGGCGTTCGGCAGTGCTCAACACGGCGCGGATGGGCTGGTTTTCCTCTGACCGGACGATTCGTGAGTACGCCACGGATATCTGGAAGGCACTGGAGTAACTTTTCGCTGGGCTCGATATAATCGGCGCGCCGGAAAAGATCGCAGCCTTCGGCAGCTCCTACACAGGTGTTCACATAACCCTGTAGGAGCTGCCGAAGGCTGCGATCTTTTTGGATCAGGCTGCGCTAATCTTCGCGGATTGGCCTTTGCGCTTAGGGATATCGACCATGCAATGGATGTTCATGTTGATCGGGCTGCTGCTCGGCTGGCTGCTCGATGAGTCGTTCAGTGCCGCGCTATTGGGGGCGCTGCTCGGGCTGGCGATCGGGCAAACGCTGCGCCTTGCCCGGCTTGGCTCGCAGGCCACCGAACAACAGCGTCAACTGGAGGAGGCCAAAGTCGCTTTGCAGGCTGTCGAGCAGCGACTGTTTCTGCTTGAAGGTGCTGGCGTGCGCACTACGCCGCCGAGCATGGCGCCGACTCCGGACGCTGCCGTCGACCCCGTCATCGTTGCCGAACAAGCATCCGCCGCCACCCCTGAGCTGGTCTGGGAACTACCGCCCGAACTCGAACCGATCTCTGCCGTTGCCAGCGAAACCAGCCAGCCGCTGCCGGCCGATGTCTGGCGTCTGGACGCCGTCATCGACGAGCCTGCAGTCCCCACACAACCGGCCGAACCCCGTGGCCCGAACCTGATCGAGCGCGGCATCAGCGCTGCGCGCAACTGGCTGTTCGGCGGCAACACGGTGTTGCGGGTCGGCGTGGTGCTGTTGTTTTTCGGTCTGGCGTTCCTGCTGCGCTATGCCACCGAAGGCATGGTGGTGCCGATCGAATTGCGTTATGCCGGCGTTGCGGCGGCGGCGTTGGCCCTGCTGGCGCTGGGCTGGTGGTTGCGTCGGCGCAACAACAGCTATGCGCTGATTCTGCAGGGCACCGGGATCGCAGTGCTGTACCTGACGGTGTTTGCGGCGATGCGTCTGCATCCGCTGCTCGATCCGTCCGCCGCGCTGGGGTTGCTGGTGGCGGTCACAGTATTTTCGGCCATTCTCGCCATCACCCAGGATGCGCTGGGATTGGCAGCGGCTGCAGCATTGGGCGGTTTCGCCGCGCCGATCCTGACCTCGACCGGTGCCGGCAACCACGTCGCGCTGTTCAGCTATTTCGCCTTGCTCAATGCCGGCATTCTCGCCATCGCCTGGTTCAAGGCCTGGCGCCTGCTGAACCTGATCGGATTCGTTGGCACGTTCGGCATCGGTTTCGCCTGGGGGCAGCGTTCGTATGCGCCCGAGTTGCTGTGGAGCACCGAACCGTTCCTGATTCTGTTCTTCCTGATGTACCTGGCCATCGGCCTGCTGTTTGCCCGGCGCAAGTTGCTCGACATGCCCGATGCACCGGCAGACGGCGACCGCGAGGCGCTGCTGCACTGGTCGGCGCGCAAGGGCGACTACGTCGACGGCACGATGTTGTTCGGCCCGCCGCTCGTGGGCTTCGGTCTGCAGTTTGCGCTGGTGCAGCACCTGGAGTTCGCCGCTGCGTTCAGTGCACTCGCACTGGGCGTGATCTACATGGGCCTGGCCCGGTTACTGATGGGTGGTCGCGCCTTGTTGTTGGGTGAAACCTGTCTGGCGCTGGGGGTGATTTTCGCCAGTCTGGCGATCCCGCTAGGCCTCGATGCACGCTGGACCTCAGCAGCGTGGGCAGTGGAGGGCGCGGGGATTTTCTGGCTCGGTCTGCGTCAGCAGCGGCCGTTCGCCCGAGCGTTTGCCCTGTTGCTGCAACTGGGTTCGGCGCTGGCGTTCCTCAGTCAGTTGCGGGTCGGCGAAAGCAGTCTGCTCGACGGCGCACCGTTGGGGGCGTTGATGCTTGGCCTCGCGCTGCTGTTCAGTTTCTATCAATTGCGCAAAGCCTCGGCGGAGCAAGCTTCGCTGTGGGAGCGCCAGGGTTTGCCGGTGCTGGCGGCGCTGGGCCTGACCTTCCTGTATTTGCTGGCGCCGTTGTTTTTCTTTGTTCAGGCGACAGCGATCAGTTGGGCTTTGGCCGGATTGGTGACCTTGTTTGTCGGCCTGCGCCTGCAATCGCGTACGTTCCTGTTCACCGCGTTCGCCGTGCAGTTGCTGGGTGGAGCGTTGTTCCTGTTACGGCTGCAAGGCGCAGGCGAGGATTCGGCGGCGGTGTTCAGCGCCGGGTGGAGCGGGTTGCTCAGCGCATCGCTGATCGGTCTGGCGTTGATCGGCGGCATGTTGCTGGCGGCGCGCGACGAGATGGTGCGCGGCGATGTGCGGCTGCTGCGTGGTTTGTCGGTGGTGTTGCTGGCGGGGCTGGTGCTGATCAATCTGGCGGTGTTGTTCGTGTTGCCGTGGCAAACCGCGAGTGCGGTGTGGGCGGCGAGCGGCTTGCTGATCATCTGGCTGAGCCTGTACCTCAAGCAGCGCGTGAGTTTTGTTTTCGGTCTGTTGTTGCAGTTGATCGGCGGCGCGGCGTTCTTGTTGGCCGGCCCCGAGTTGCTCGGGCCGCTGTCCAGCGAAGGTCTGCGGCCGTTGGCCCATGGCGGTTTCTGGACGCCGCTGGTACTGGGGCTGGCCGCGCTGGTCGGTGCCTGGCGTCTGCAACTGGGCAATCATGCCTCGGCGTTCGATGCGCTGAGTTTGCAACGCCTGTCCGAAGTGCTGCTGGTGTGGGGCGCCGGTTGGTGGGCGTTGGCGTGGGTCAGCGAAGTGCTGCGTTTCGCGCCGTTGAATCTGCAGGCGACGCTGTTGCTGCTGGTTGCCGCGCTGAGTGTGGCGCTGTGGACGCTGTTGTCGCTGCGCCTGAAATGGCCGGCGCTGGGCCTGCTCTGCACCTTGCTGATTCCGGCGGCGGGGCTGGTGCTGCTGGCGGCGTGGCATTCGCGTTATCACCCGGCGGCGAACGTCGGCTGGCTGGCGTGGGTGCTGGTGTTCGTCGTGCACTTCTTCAGCTTGCGGCGTCTGGCGCCGATGTTGCCAGCACGGGCCTTGAGCACGGCGCATGTGCTGGGTTGCTGGCTGCTGATCGGCGTGCTGGCGCTGGAATTGCGCTACGGCTTGCTGCTGTTGTCCGAGCAATACAACGCCTGGCGCTGGCTGGGCTGGGCGATCCTGCCGAGCCTGTATCTGTTGCTGGCGGCGGCTCCGCGCAACTGGCCATGGCCGGTGGCGGCATTCCCGCGCGAATATCGTTTGTATGCCGCTGCGCCGTTGGCAGTGCTGATGCTGGCGTGGTTCTGGCTGGCCAACGGCTTCAGCGACGGCAATGCCGAACCGCTGCCGTACGTACCGCTGGTCAACCCGCTGGAATTGGGCCTGCTGTTTGCCCTGTTCGGGGTGTACGTGTGGTCGCGCCATGCGGTGACGCAGTTTGCCCTGCGCAAGGATTACGCCGAGTACGCCACGCAACTGGTCGCCGGGGTTTCGCTGTTCGCCTTTTGTACCGCGCTGGTGACCCGCGCCGCGCACCATTGGGCGGGGATCCCGTTCGAGCTGGATCTTTTGCTTGAGTCGATGCTGGTGCAGGCCGGGTTGTCCATCGTCTGGACCCTGATGGCGCTGGGTCTGATGATCGGCGGACATCTGCGGCATCGTCGCGAAGTGTGGCTGATCGGCGCGGCGCTGATTGCGCTGGTGGTGGCCAAACTGATTTTTGTCGAATTGAGCAACCGTGGCGGATTGGCCCGGATCGTCTCGTTTATCGGCGTCGGCGTGTTGCTGCTGGTGGTGGGCTACTTTGCGCCGCTGCCGCCTAAGCGTGTCGAAGCCGAGCCGGCGGCGGACAAACCCGTGCCGGATACCGAAGGAGTTTCATCTTGAGTCGCATGCTGAATCTGGGGTGGTTGGCGCTGGGCGTAGTGATGGCTGCCGGCGCGCAGGAAAAACCGGCGGACTTCGCCACGCAGGTGCCGCTGACGGTGAGCGGCAACGGCCCGTGGTATCGCCTTGATCTGCCGCTGAGCGCGCAATTGCAGGCCCGTCAGACCGATCTCAGTGATTTGCGCGTGTTCAACGCCGCCGGCGAACCGCAGGCCTACGCCCTGGCCCGGGAATCGGCGCAGACCCGCGACGACGGGCAGTTGCATGAGGTGAAGTGGTTCCCGCTGTACAACGCCGCCGACGCCAGTGAGCGCGCGCCTAACGTACGCGTGCAATCGACCACCACTGGCACGCTGGTGGAAGTGCAGCCGTCAACTCAGTTGGAGGCCGGTGAGGAAGTGCTGCGCGGCTGGCTGCTCGATGCCAGCGCGATCAAGGCGCCGCTGCAGCAACTGATTCTCGACTGGACCAGCGAGCGCGACGGCTTCCAGCGTTTCAGCATCGAGGCCAGTGATGACTTGCAGCATTGGCAGGCGTGGGGCGAGGGGCAGGTGGCACGCCTGACTTTTTCCGACGAGCGCATCGAACAGCATGAGGT
This sequence comes from Pseudomonas sp. 22189, assembly GCF_052045635.1. Classification (NCBI taxonomy): domain Bacteria; kingdom Pseudomonadati; phylum Pseudomonadota; class Gammaproteobacteria; order Pseudomonadales; family Pseudomonadaceae; genus Pseudomonas; species Pseudomonas sp. 22189. The sequence goes on along the minus strand of NZ_JBQEPG010000007.1, from coordinate 30,860 downwards.
GACGCTGCCGGGGCAATCGGCGCGCTATCTGCGTCTGCTGTGGGAGGCGTCCACCTCGGCACCCATCCTCACTGCAGTGCAATTGAAAAGCAGCGATCCACGCAACGTGCCGCTGCCGTTGGTCTGGTCGCAGGCGCTGGCCGGCAGCAGCACCCAATCCGGCGAGTACACCTGGCAGTTGCCGATGGGGCTGAATGTCGAGCGGGTGCAGGTCGAGTTGAAACAACCGAACAGTCTGGCGCCGGTCACCCTCGCGGGCCGCCGTGAAAGCAGCCTGCCGTGGCAGCCCCTGAGCAACGGTTTGCTGTATCGCCTGACCCAGAACGGTCAGGACGTGGTGCAGAACGAATTGCAGTTGTACGGGCAAACCGTGCAGCAATTGAAACTGAGCGTGGATGAGCGCGGCGGAGGTCTGGGTGAGCAGGCACCGAGCCTGAAATACGCGGTGCGGGCGACGCAGGTGATTTTCCTCGCGCGCGGTGACGGACCGTACAGCCTGGCGCTGGGCAATCCGACGGTGAAAACCGCGAATCTGCCGCTGAGCACGCTGATTCCGGATTTCAAACCGCAGAAGCTCGCGACGCTGGGCAAGGCGACGGTGCAGGGCGACGTGGTCACCACGCCGACCGCCCCGGCCACTACAGCGGCGGTGGCCGAAACCAACTGGAAGAAAATCGGCTTGTGGGCGGTGTTGCTGGTGAGTGTGGTATTCCTCGGGGTGATGGCGGCGAGTCTGTTGCGCAAGCCACCGACCCGTTCCTGAGAATGGCTGGCGCTGTGCGCCATTCGCTGGCAAGCCAGCTCCCACAGGTAATTTGGTGTACACAAAACAGGTGAACGGCCGAAGTCCTTGTGGGAGCTGGCTTGCCAGCGATGACGGCCGATCAATCAACAAAAATCCTCAAACTGTCGCTATCAACCCAGCCACCACCCGTCCCGAACCGGACTACGCTAAATCCGCTACCTGAACTCTCCATCGACAATCACGTCTCATACAGGCAAATACACCCCAACGCACGTTACCGGGCGTCTTCGCTCGCTACGTTTTCAGACTCCCTGTAAACTGCGCGGGTTTTTAGCCCCCCATTCCACCGGAGCCGTCCATGTCCCGCGTTACCCTGAGTCGCTATTTGATTGAGCAGACCCGCAGCAATAACACTCCTGCCGATCTGCGCTTCCTGATCGAAGTGGTGGCGCGTGCCTGCAAAGAGATCAGCCACGCCGTGTCCAAAGGCGCCCTGGGCGGTGTTCTGGGCAGCATGGGCACTGAAAACGTCCAAGGCGAAGTGCAGAAGAAACTCGACGTGCTGTCGAACGAGATCCTGCTCGAAGCCAACGAATGGGGCGGTCACCTGGCCGGCATGGCGTCCGAAGAAATGGACAATGCCTACCAGATCCCCGGCAAATACCCGAAAGGCGCTTACCTGCTGGTATTCGACCCACTGGACGGCTCGTCGAACATCGACATCAACGCCCCGGTCGGCACCATCTTCTCGGTACTGCGCTGCCCGAACGAATACCTGAGCCAGAACGAGCCGCTGAACGAAAAAGCCTTCCTGCAGCCAGGCACCCAGCAGGTTGCTGCCGGTTACGCGATCTACGGCCCGCAGACCATGCTGGTACTGACCCTGGGCGACGGCGTCAAAGGCTTCACCCTCGACCGCGAAATGGGCAGCTTCGTGCTGACCCACGAAGACATCACCATTCCTGAAACCACCCAGGAATTCGCGATCAACATGTCCAACCAGCGCCACTGGGAAGCCCCGGTACAACGCTACGTCAGCGAACTGCTGGCCGGCGAAGAAGGCCCGCTGAAGAAGAACTACAACATGCGCTGGGTCGCGGCGATGGTGGCTGACGTGCACCGCATCCTGACCCGTGGTGGTCTGTTCATGTACCCACGCGACAGCCGTGAGCCATCCAAGCCGGGCAAACTGCGTCTGATGTACGAAGCCAACCCGATGTCGTTCCTGGTGGAACAGGCCGGCGGCGCGTCCACCGACGGTCACCAGCGCATCCTCGACATTCAGCCCGAAGGCCTGCACCAGCGCGTAGCGGTGTTCCTCGGCTCGAAAGAAGAAGTCGCCCGCGCCACGGCTTACCACAAGGAATAAGCCGTGAACACGCCCTGGCAGCCGCTGCTCGACTGGTGGTTCGGACACGCCGAATCACCGCGCGAGATATCGGCTGACAAGGGCACGTTGTGGTTCGGCAAGAAAGACCGCCAAGACCTCGAAGCGCGTGAGCGTTTCGGGGTCTTTGTCGATCAGGCCCTCGCTGGCGAATTGGCCGAGTGGACGCAACGTCCCGAAGGTTGGCTGGCGGTGGTGCTGCTGCTCGATCAACTGCCGCGCATGATCTTTCGCGACACGCCCAAAGCATTCTCGGGTGACCTGCGTGCGCAGAAACTTGTCGCGCAGGGCATTGCGGCGGATTTCGATCGGCAACTGAAACTGAAGCCGATTCAGCGGGTATTCATTTATCTGGTGTTCGAACACTGCGAAAACCTCGCGGTGCAGAACGAAGCCGTTTCACGCTTTATCGGTCTGCTGGCTGAACAGCCGGAAGCCGAGCGGGCGGTGTTTGCCGATAACCTGGACTATGCCGAGCGGCATCAGAAGGTGATTGCACGGTTTGGACGGTTTCCGCATCGCAATGCGGTGTTGGGGCGGGAGTCGACGGCTGAGGAGTTGGCGTTTCTCAGTCAGCCTGGGTCACGGTTCTGATTTGTTGAATTCAAGGATTGCCGTTCAACAGTCTCTTCATCAAAAGTGAAGGCAGGCTTTTTCTTGAGTCGGCAATGATATGAACGAAGACGGTTTTTTCCCTGACTTCATAAATGACTCGGTTCATCCCGGAAATGATTTGTCGGTATTGACCAAGATTGAGCTTCTCGATTTCCTCGGGGATTGAACCGGAATAAGGAAGGTCTGCGAGACCAAGAATGGCGATCTTGAGATCAGCGTAGGTACTCTGCCACGTCTGACTCGAGAACTGTTTGATAAGGTAGGTACGGAGTTCTTTGAGATCTGTTTGTGCGGACTGAAGAATACCGACCTTTAAACTCATTGATGGTCGGCCCTGTCCAAGTCCGCGAAAACGTCCTCAGCCTCTCGATACTTGCCTTCCTCAATCTCCCGATTGCCCATTGCCAATAGCTTCAGCAAAGCCATTGTGTCTTCCTGCTCCTCAAAGCTTTTCACGTCCATAACTACAAGCTTGGCTTCACCATTTTGGGTAATGACCAATGGCTCACGGCTTTCAGTGATCGACTTGACGATCTCCGCTGTATGACTTTTGAGGTAGCTGATCGGTTTGATTTGCGATGAAAGCTTCATGTTTGATTCTCGCCCAAATTGAATAGGACTGAGTTTAGTCTTAATTCAGTCCATCGTCAGTGCGAGCTGACCAGCGTATTTCAACTCAAAGTTCAATCGTCGCTAACGCCGTCATCGCCAGCAGCTCGCGAATACGCCACTCGCAGCGCCTCAGATCCTGAAGCTGCCCACCAGCTGCTTCAACCGCGCCGCCTGCTGCTCCAGATCCGAACACGCACGCAAGGTCGCCTGCAAGTTCTCCACACCTTCCTGGTTCAGCGTATTGATCTCGTTGATGTCGACGTTGATCGACTCGACCACCGCGGTCTGCTCCTCTGTCGCGGTAGCCACCGACTGGTTCATCCCGTCGATCTCGCCGATGCGCTGGGTCACGCTGCCCAGACGTTCGCCGGCCTGGTTGGCGATGCCCACGCTGCTTTCGCTCTCGCGCTGGCTCTCGGTCATGATGCTCACCGCCTGACGCGCGCCGACTTGCAGCTCTTCGATCATCTTCTGCACTTGCTGCGCCGAATCCTGAGTGCGGTGCGCGAGGTTGCGCACTTCGTCAGCGACCACGGCGAAACCTCGGCCAGCCTCACCGGCGCGGGCCGCTTCGATGGCGGCGTTGAGCGCCAGCAGGTTGGTCTGCTGCGAGATGCTGGTGATCACTTCCAGAATCTGGCCGATGTTCACCGTGTTGCTGTTGAGGGTTTCGATGTTGCCGCAGGAGTCGCTGATTTTTGCCGACAACTGCTGCATCGCGTGAATGGTTTTATCCACAACCTGCTGACCGTCGACCGCCAGGCTGCGCGCATCGCTGGAGTGCTGCGAGGCGAGAGCGGCGTTCTGGGCGATTTCCTGGGCGGCAGCGCCGAGCTGGTTGATCGCCGCGGCCACGCTGTTGGTGCGGCTGGCTTGCTGGTCGGAGTTGTACATCGACGAGTTCGAGGCCGCGACCACACGCAAGGCGACTTCGTTGACTTGCCCGGTGGCCGACGACACTTCGCGGATCGAGGTATGAATACGCTCGACGAAGCGGTTGAACGACAGACCCAGTGCGCCAAATTCGTCGTGGCCGTGGATCACTAGGCGTTTGGTCAGGTCGCCTTCACCTTCGGCGATGTCGTGCATGGCGCGGCCCATGGTCAGCAGCGGTTGCATCAGCACGCGGATCAGCATGCCGAGCAGGGCGATGATGATCACCACGGCAATCACCATGGCGATCAGCGCCGAGGTGCGGAATTCGCTGAGCATCGAGAACGCGGTGTCCTTGTCCAGCACCAGCGCCACGTACCAGTCAGCCGATGGCACGCCGTTGACGCGGGTGAACGAGATCAGTTGAGTCTTGCCGTCGAATTCGACTTCTTTCAGGCCCGGGCTGACTTTCGGCGCACCGTTCGGATAAGCCTCGGCAAGGGTTTTCAACACCAGTTTGCTGTCCGGGTGAATCAGGATCTTGCCATCGGCGCTGACGATGAACGCATGGCCGTGGCCACCGAAGTTGAGCGAGTTGATGATCGCGCTGACGCTGGTCAGGTCGATATCCGCGCCGGCCACACCGATCATCTGGCCTTGACGCTGCACCGGGGTGGCGACGGTGATCACCAGTTTGCCCGACGAAGCGGCGATGTAGGGTTCGGTGACGATGGTCTGCTGCGCACTGTTGGCGGCCTTGTACCAGCCACGGACGCGCGGGTCGTAATCCGGCGCACGGTTACCGGCGGGTACCGAGAACATCACGCCGTCAGCGCCGCCGAAATAGCTGAGCTGGAAATTGCCGGTGTAGGCGGGCAGGTCGATGATGCGCTTGAGGCTGGCCGGCGCGCTGCCGTCGGCGGCGACCTGCTGCGCCAGCGATTGCAGCAACTGGATGCGGCTTTCCAGCCAGGTCTGGATGTTGCTGGTCGTCAGGCTCCCCAGCTCCTGCATCGAGGCTTCGGTGCTGCTGCTCAGGGCTTCGCGTTGTCGATAGTCGTTGAACAAAATGAAACAGGCGAACGCAACGGCCACCACGAGGGCGGCAGCCAACAAGATCTTGTGGCTGAATTTCATGTTTCTGGTCATCGAATGAACTACCGCGAAGGGGCTGGTCGAGAAAGGGCGGCAATTTGCCACACTCGGGGGCTTTGCGCTGCTCTTATTTCGACCGCTGTGCGCCAAAGATTAGGCGTCTTTGGTGAAATGCGACGAAATGCTCAATAGCCGCAGAAAGTGTCTGATTTGCCGATAAATGCCAGACGAGCGGAGCGATAAATAGCCATTTCTGAAGGGAACCAGATGAGGGTTTTCTCTTCTAAGCTTCTGGTTGGCACCATGCCATCCCCCTTCCGCTCCAGGAGTTACTTCATGTCGCTGCGATCTATCGCCCTTCTGACTTTTTGCGTGCTGTTGGCCGCGTGCAGCAAGGTCAATCAGGAAAACTATTCCAAGCTTTCGGCCGGCATGGCCAAGGCCGAGGTTGAGACGCTGCTCGGCAAACCCACCGACTGTTCGGGTGCGCTCGGCATGTCCAGTTGCACCTGGGGCGACAAAAACAGCTTTATCAGCGTGCAGTACGCCGGTGACAAAGTGCTGATGTTTTCTGGCCAAGGCCTGAAGTAAACCGGGGCCAAGCGCCCACGGGAGAAAAATAATGAAGCGGTTATTGTTCGTCCTTTTTGCCGGCCTGGTACTGGCCGGCTGCGCCACTCACGGTGAAGATCCGCTGGCGCCCAAGACGGCTCACAGTGTCAACCTCAAGCGTTATCAGGGCACCTGGTATGAACTGGCGCGCCTGCCGATGTACTTCCAGCGCAACTGCGCGCAATCCGAAGCCCATTATTCGCTAAGGCCGGACGGCAACGTCGACGTGCTCAATCGTTGCTTGACCGCCGACTGGCAATGGGAAGAAGCCAAAGGCAAGGCTTATCCACAGGTGCCAGGCAAGACCGACAAGCTGTGGGTCGAATTCGATACCTGGTTCTCGCGCTTGATTCCCGGAGTGGCGAAAGGCGAATACTGGGTGTTGTACGTCAGCGACGACTATAAGACCGCCATCGTCGGCGACCCGAGCCGCAAGTACATGTGGTTGCTGTCCCGCACGCCGACCGTCAACGGTGTGGTGCGTGAGGAGTTGCTGAGCAAGGCGCGTCAGCAGGGTTACGACACCACGCGACTGATCTGGCGAGCGTCGGATCGGCAGATGGCGAAGACTTCGAATTAAAGACCACCACCAATCAAATGTGGGAGCGAGCCTGCTCGCGAAGAGGNTGTGTCAGTTAACGAAAATGTTGCTGATACACCGCTTTCGCGAGCAGGCTCGCTCCCACATTTTTGTTTTGTGTCAGCCTAAAAGTTCGCGCAGAACCTGGGTGAAGGCGCGTGCGCTTTCCTCTTCGCCTGCATGCCGGCCATCGCGCACCACCCACTGGCCATTGACCAATACATCGCGCACCTGTCGGTCAGCGCCAGCGAACAACCAGCGATTCAAAATCCCGTCACCACTGGCCGTGGCCAGATACGGATCATTGCCGTCGAGCACGATCCAGTCGGCACGCTTGCCGACTTCCAGCGCGCCAATCGGCTGCCCCAACGCCTGCGTCCCGCCGTCCAGCGCCGCGTCATACAGCGTGCGCCCGACCATCGGCTGATCCGCCCCATACAAACGGTTGCGCCGCTGGTCGCGCAGACGCTGGCCGTATTCCAGCCAACGCAATTCCTCGACCACGCTGAGCGACACATGGCTGTCGGAACCGATGCCCATGCGTCCGCCCTGGGCGAGGAAATCCACCGCTGGGAAAATCCCGTCGCCCAGATTCGCTTCAGTGGTCAGGCACAGGCCGGCGATGGCGCGACTTTTGGCCATCAGCGTGACTTCCTCGGGATTGGCGTGGGTGGCGTGAACCAGGCACCAGCGCTGATCGACTTCGGTGTTTTCATAGAGCCATTGCAGCGGCCGACGACCGCTCCAGCTCAGGCAGTCATCGACTTCCTTCTGCTGTTCGGCGATGTGGATGTGCACCGGGCACTGCTTGTCGCTCGCCGCCAGCACTTCGCTGATCTGTTGCGGGGTGACCGCGCGCAATGAGTGGAAGCACAGCCCCAGCGATTGCGCTTTTTGCTGAGCCAGCAGCGGCTGCAGGCGCGCTTGCAGGTTCAGATAGTTTTCGGTGCTGTTGATAAAGCGGCGCTGCCCGTCATTGGGCGTTTGGCCGCCGAATCCGGAATGGCTGTAAAGCACCGGCAACAGGGTCAGACCGATGCCGCTGTCGCTCGCTGCCTGGCTGATGCGCAGTGCCAGTTCGGCCGGATCGGCATACGGCTGACCGTTGTTGTCGTGGTGCACATAGTGGAATTCAGCAACCGAGGTGTAACCGGCCTTGAGCATTTCGATGTACAGCTGACGGGCAATCACGCCGAGCTGCTCCGGGCTGATTTTTCCGACGAGGCGATACATCAGGTCGCGCCAGGTCCAGAAGCTGTCGTTGGGATTGCCAGCCACTTCGGCCAGTCCCGCCATCGCGCGTTGGAAGGCATGGGAATGCAGATTGGGCATGCCCGGCAGCAGCGGACCGCTCAGCCGCTCGGCGCCATCTGCGGTGGAATCGGCCTGGATTCGGGTCAGCATGCCATCGGCACTGACTTCGAGACGTACATGGTTGGCCCATCCGTTAGGCAGCAGCGCGCGTTCGGCAAAGAAGGCGGACATGGTTCAGCACCCCATCGTGTGTTATTTGTATATACATATACAGACGTTTGCCTGCCCGGTAAACTCCGGCAAGCTAGCAACCTTCATCCAATGAACAGGGATCCACCGTGCCGACTCCGCCTCCAGTCTCCCCGTTGGCCGCGAACCTGGGCGACAGTCCGGCGCCCTTGTACGCCCGCGTCAAACAGATGATCACCCAGCAGATCGACAGCGGTAACTGGCCACCGCACTACCGCGTGCCGTCGGAAAGCGAACTGGTCAGCCAGCTCGGTTTCAGCCGCATGACCATCAACCGCGCGCTGCGCGAAATGACCGCCGACGGCCTGCTGGTGCGCATGCAAGGTGTCGGCACGTTTGTCGCCGAACCGAAGAGCCAGTCTGCGCTGTTCGAAGTGCACAACATCGCCGACGAAATCGCCTCCCGTGGGCATCGCCACACCTGTCAGGTGATCACCCTCGAAGAAGAGGCCGCCGGCTCCGAGCGCGCGTTGGCGCTGGACATGCGCGAAGGGCAGAAGGTCTTCCATTCGCTGATCGTGCATTACGAAAACGACATTCCGGTGCAAATCGAAGACCGTTTCGTCAACGCGCTGGTCGCTCCGGAATACCTCAAGCAGGATTTCACCCTGCAAACCCCTTACGCCTATCTCAACCAGGTCGCGCCGTTGACTGAAGGCGAGCACGTGGTCGAAGCGATCCTCGCCGAGCCGTCCGAGTGCAAGTTGCTGCAGATCGAGAAAGGCGAGCCGTGCCTGTTGATCCGTCGTCGTACGTGGTCGGGCCGTCAGCCGGTGACGGCGGCGCGCCTGATTCATCCCGGTTCTCGTCATCGTCTGGAAGGACGCTTTCATAAATGAGCAGTGAAGTGAAAGTTTTACGCGCCGAAGGTTACCCGCGCATGCCGTGGAAAAACGGCGGCGGCAGCACCGAAGAGATCACCCGTGACGCCGGTGCTGGCCTGGATGGTTTTGGCTGGCGTCTGTCGATTGCCGACATTGCCGAGTCGGGCGGTTTCTCGACCTTTGCCGGTTACCAGCGAGTTATCACCGTGTTGCAGGGTGACGGCATGACCTTGTGCGTCGATGGTGATGACACGCGTCCATTGTTACCGCTGGACCCGTTTGCATTCAGCGGCGAAAGCCAAGTGTCCTGCACCTTGCTCGGCGGTGCGATACGCGACTTCAACCTGATTTACGCACCGCAGCGTTACCACGCGCGGTTGCAGTGGCTGGACGGTGAACAGCGGTTTTTCAGCTCGGCCTCGACGGTGCTGGTGTTCAGTGTCAGCGAGCTGCTGCAAGTGCGGGTCGGTGACAGCACTGCGCAACTGGCCCGACATGATTGCCTGCAACTGCACGGTAACATCGGTCTGGTTGAAGTCGCGGTCAATGCCGCGTGCTGCGTGATCGAGCTGACGGCACGCTGATCCAACTCTGGTAACACTCCTGTGGTGAGGGGATTTATCCCCGATGGCGGTGCAGCAGACCTTTTGGGACCGCTACGCGCTCCATCGGGGATAAATCCCCTCACCACAATTGCATTTCGATTCCTGTTTCCCTCAGCGCACCAACTTGTTACCGAACGCCCCAGCGTGGCGCAAAGCCACGGGTTCGTAACGATCTTCCGCGACCTCAATTCTCCCCCGCAAAAAATTTCATCCGCGCCACAACCCTTGTTTCCAGCGCTCTGTAGCCCTGTTCGCGATTTTTCTTGAACGGCTCTTCAGTGAGTTGGCCGCTTGATTGCATATGCTTGTATGTACAAGTAAAGACGTATGCGTATAAGTCCGCAGCGTCCACTGATTCGCTTGTCGCGCATTGAGGCGCACAGGCTGCTTGCCCACTGCCAGGGTTGGTTTGAATTGATCGCTGAGGAGTCTTTTTCGTGACTGACACAAAACCTACTAAGTACCGTGACGTCGAGATCCGCGCTGCACGCGGCAACAAGCTGACCGCCAAGAGCTGGCTGACCGAAGCGCCGCTGCGCATGCTGATGAACAACCTCGATCCGGAAGTGGCCGAGAACCCGAAAGAGCTGGTGGTTTACGGTGGTATCGGTCGCGCCGCGCGTAACTGGGAGTGCTACGACAAGATCGTCGAGAGCCTGACCAATCTGAATGACGACGAAACCCTGCTGGTGCAGTCGGGCAAACCGGTCGGCGTGTTCAAGACTCACAGCAACGCCCCGCGCGTATTGATCGCCAACTCCAACCTGGTGCCGCACTGGGCGAGCTGGGAACACTTCAACGAACTCGACGCCAAAGGCCTGGCCATGTACGGCCAGATGACCGCCGGCAGCTGGATCTACATCGGCAGCCAGGGCATCGTTCAGGGCACCTACGAAACCTTCGTCGAAGCCGGTCGCCAGCACTACAACGACAACCTCAAAGGCAAGTGGGTCCTGACCGCGGGTCTGGGCGGCATGGGCGGTGCTCAGCCGCTGGCTGCAACTCTGGCTGGCGCCTGCTCGCTGAACATCGAATGCCAGCAGGTGAGCATCGATTTCCGCCTGAAAAGCCGTTATGTCGACGAGCAAGCCAAAGACCTCGACGACGCCTTGGCACGCATCGCCAAATACACCGCCGAAGGCAAAGCGATCTCCATCGCCCTGCTGGGTAACGCCGCAGAAATCCTCCCGGAACTGGTCAAGCGCGGCGTGCGTCCGGACATGGTCACCGACCAGACCAGTGCCCACGACCCACTGAACGGCTACCTGCCGGCGGGCTGGACCTGGGACGAGTACCGCGCCCGCGCCAAGACCGAGCCGGCTGCCGTGATCAAAGCCGCCAAGCAATCGATGGCGGTCCACGTCAAAGCGATGCTGGCGTTCCAGAAGCAAGGCATCCCGACCTTCGACTACGGCAACAACATCCGTCAGATGGCGCAGGAAGAAGGCGTGGAAAACGCGTTCGACTTCCCGGGCTTCGTCCCGGCCTACATTCGCCCACTGTTCTGCCGTGGCATCGGCCCGTTCCGTTGGGCGGCGCTGTCGGGTGATCCGCAGGACATCTTCAAGACCGACGCCAAAGTCAAAGAGCTGATCCCGGACGACGCCCACCTGCACAACTGGCTGGACATGGCCCGCGAGCGCATCAGCTTCCAGGGTCTGCCGGCACGTATCTGCTGGGTCGGTCTGGGCCTGCGTGCCAAGCTCGGTCTGGCGTTCAACGAAATGGTGCGCAGCGGTGAGCTGTCGGCACCGATCGTGATCGGTCGCGACCACCTCGACTCCGGCTCGGTCGCCAGCCCGAACCGCGAAACCGAATCGATGCAGGACGGTTCCGACGCTGTCTCCGACTGGCCACTGCTCAATGCGCTGCTGAACACCGCGAGCGGCGCGACCTGGGTCTCACTGCACCACGGTGGTGGCGTGGGCATGGGCTTCTCGCAGCACTCGGGCATGGTGATCGTCTGCGACGGTACTGACGAAGCGGCCGAGCGTATTGCGCGCGTGCTGCACAACGACCCGGCCACTGGCGTCATGCGTCACGCCGATGCCGGTTACCAGATCGCCATCGACTGCGCGAAGGAGCAGGGGCTGAACCTGCCGATGATTACCGGTAAATAAACCGATAGCCCTGTAGGAGCTGCCGAAGGCTGCGATCTTTTGATGTTGATTTTTTAAGGTCAAGAGATCGCAGCCTCGTTTCACTCGACAGCTCCTACAGGTGTAGGAACCAACCCAGAATAACAATCCACAGAGGTTGAATCATGGCTGTAACCCCCGATCGTGCAGGTAACAAACCGTTGATCGAAAGGCGTTCGATCGACTACATCCCGGAAGCGGAAAGACACGGTCGTCTGTTGAGCCAGTTCACCCTGTGGATGGGTGCGAATCTGCAAATCACCGCGATTGTTACCGGGGCCCTGGCCGTGGTGCTGGGCGGTGATGTGTTCTGGTCGTTGATCGGTCTGTTGATCGGTCAACTGCTCGGCGGCGGCGTGATGGCGCTGCACGCGGCGCAAGGGCCGAAGCTGGGTCTGCCGCAGATGATTTCCAGCCGCGTGCAATTCGGCGTCTACGGCGCGGCGATCCCGATCGTGCTGGTGTGCCTGATGTACCTGGGCTTTACCGCCACCGGCACCGTGCTGTCCGGTCAGGCGCTGGGCCAGTTATTCGGGGTCAGCGACACCGTCGGCATCCTGCTGTTTGCCAGTGTCATCGTGGTGGTCACCGTGCTCGGTTATCGGGTGATCCACTGGATCGGCCGGGTTGCCAGCGTCATTGGCGTGATTGCCTTTGTGTATCTGTTCAGCCGCCTGCTGAGTCAGGTGGATGTGGGCGCCCTGTTGCAGATCCGTCACTTCAGCTGGAGCAGCTTCTTGCTGGCAGTGTCGCTCGCGGCGTCCTGGCAGATCGCCTTCGGCCCGTATGTGGCGGACTATTCGCGTTACTTGCCGAGCAAGGTTTCCTCGGTGAAAACCTTCTTTGCCGCTGGCGCCGGTTCGGTCATCGGCGCGCAGGTGGCGATGGTCCTTGGCGTGTTCGCTGCGGCGTCGGCCAACGGCCAGTTCGCCGGGCATGAAGTGGCCTACATCGTCGGGCTGGGCGGCACCGGTGCCACGGCGGCGCTGCTGTACTTCAGCATCGCCTTCGGCAAGGTCACCATCTCGACGTTGAACTCGTACGGCAGCTTCATGTGCATCGCCACGATCATCAGCGGTTTCCGTGGGCACCTGACGGTCTCGCGCCTGCAGCGTCTGGTGTTCGTGCTGGTGATTGTCGGTGCGGCGACCCTGATCGCACTGCTTGGCCAGCACTCGTTCCTCGGTGCGTTCAAGTCGTTCATCCTGTTTCTGCTGGCGTTCTTCACGCCATGGAGCGCGATCAACCTGGTCGACTACTACTGCATCACTCGTGAACGCTATGACGTACCGGCGCTGGCCGATCCGAATGGTCGCTACGGCCGCTGGAACCTGCTCGGGATCAGCGTCTATGTGTTCGGTGTGCTGGTGCAGCTGCCGTTCATCTCCACCAAGTTCTACACCGGCCCGCTAGTGGCTGCCCTCGGTGACGTGGATATTTCCTGGATCATCGGCCTGGTGCTGCCTGCCGCGCTGTATTACCTGTGCGCAAAAAAATGGCACGGCTCGGTGCCTGATCAGCTGATTTTGCCGCTCGAGCAGAACAGTGTTGTACAACCTGAAAAAAGTGGGGCCGGGCGCGCTGCGGCGCAGGCCTGATTGGACGTGGACAGGGCTGGATGCCTCTTGACTGCCGTAAGCCAATTCATGATTAGGAGCGTCGCAATAATGAAATCGAACAAGACCCTGCTCACCACACTGCTGTCCATGGGCCTGCTGGCCAGTGCCGGCGCCACCCAGGCTGCCGGCTGGTGCGAATCCGGCAAACCGGTGAAATTCGCCGGCCTGAACTGGGAAAGCGGCATGCTGCTGACCGACGTGCTGCAAGTGGTGCTGGAGAAAGGTTACGACTGCAAGACCGACAGTCTGCCGGGCAACTCCATCACCATGGAGAACGCCTTGAGCAGCAACGACATTCAAGTGTTCGCCGAAGAGTGGGTCGGCCGCAGCGAAGTCTGGAACAAGGCTGAGAAGGCCGGCAAAGTCGTCGGTGTCGGCGCCCCGATCGTCGGCGCTATCGAAGGCTGGTACGTGCCGCGCTACGTGATCGAAGGCGATGCCAAACGCAAGATCGAGGCAAAAGCCCCGGACCTGAAAAACATTGCCGATCTGGGCAAATACGCGACGATTTTCAAGGACGCCGAAGAGCCGTCCAAGGGCCGTTTCTACAACTGCCCGGCGGGCTGGACCTGTGAGCTGGACAACAGCGAAATGCTCAAGAGCTACGGCCTGGAAAACAGCTACACCAACTTCCGTCCGGGCACCGGCCCGGCGCTGGATGCGGCGGTGCTGTCGAGCTACAAGCGTGGCGAGCCGATCCTGTTCTACTACTGGTCGCCAACCCCGCTGATGGGCCAGATCGACGCGGTCAAACTTGAAGAAAAACCGGGCGTCGACAAGAGCGTGAGCATCAAGGTCGGTCTGTCGAAAACCTTCCACGAACAGGCGCCGGAACTGGTGGCCGTGCTGGAGAAGGTCAATCTGCCGATCGATCTGCTGAACCAGAACCTGGGCCGCATGGCGAAGGAACGTATCGAGTCGCCAAAACTGGCGAAAATCTTCCTCAAGGAACATCCTGAGGTCTGGCACGCGTGGGTCAGTGACGACGCAGCCAAGAAAATCGACGCGGCGCTGTAGGTCGATACCTCCCGGCTAACCGTGAGGCTGGCCGGGAGATATGCCGTCATCGCTTGATTGAGATTTCTGATTGAGAGCCGCTTATGTTTCCCGAAAGCTTTACCTTTTCCATCGCCGACTGGGTCAACGGTTGGGTCGATTCGCTGGTCACCAATTATGGTGATGTGTTCCGCCATATCTCCGACACGCTGCTGTGGGCCATCGTCAACCTCGAAGGCCTGCTGCGTGCCGCGCCGTGGTGGTTGATGCTGGCGATCGTTGGCGTGGTCGCCTGGCACGCCACGCGTAAAGTCGTGACCACCGCCGTCATCGTCGGTCTGCTGTTCCTGGTGGGCGCTGTCGGCCTGTGGGACAAACTCATGCAGACGCTGGCGTTGATGATGGTCGCGACGATCATTTCGGTGCTGATCGGCATTCCGCTGGGGATTCTCTCGGCGCGTAGCAATCGCCTGCGTTCGGTGCTGATGCCGCTGCTCGACATCATGCAGACCATGCCCAGCTTCGTGTACCTGATTCCGGTGCTGATGCTGTTCGGCCTGGGCAAGGTCCCGGCGATTTTCGCCACGGTGATCTACGCCGCGCCGCCGCTGATTCGCCTGACCGATCTGGGCATTCGCCAGGTCGACGGTGAAGTGATGGAGGCGATCAACGCCTTCGGTGCCAACCGCTGGCAGCAACTGTTCGGTGTGCAACTGCCGCTGGCTCTGCCGAGCATCATGGCCGGGATCAACCAAACCACGATGATGGCCCTGTCGATGGTGGTGATCGCCTCGATGATCGGCGCCCGAGGTCTGGGTGAAGACGTACTGGTGGGGATTCAGACCCTCAACGTCGGACGCGGCCTCGAAGCCGGTCTGGCGATCGTGATTCTCGCAGTGGTCATCGACCGCATTACTCAGGCGTACGGTCGGCCACGGCATGAGGTGAGCAAATGAACAACGCAACCGTGAGCAAGATCGAAGTCAAAAACGTCTTCAAGATATTCGGCAACCGCGCCAAGGACGCCCTGGCGATGGTCGGCCAGGGCAAGACCAAGGATCAGGTGCTGAACGAAACCGGTTGTGTGGTCGGGGTCAACGACCTGTCGCTGAGCATCGGCACTGGCGAGATCTTCGTGATCATGGGCCTGTCCGGCTCGGGCAAGTCGACGCTGGTGCGCCACTTCAATCGCCTGATCGACCCCACTAGCGGCGCGATCCTGGTCGACGGCGTGGACATCCTGCAATACGACATGGAAGCGCTGCGCGAATTTCGCCGGCACAAGATCAGCATGGTGTTCCAGAGCTTCGGCCTGCTGCCGCACAAGACCGTGCAGGAGAACGTCGCCTACGGCCTGAAAGTGCGCGGCGAGAGCAAGCAGATGTGCGCCGAACGTGCGCTGCACTGGATCAATACCGTGGGCCTCAAAGGCTACGAAAACAAATACCCGCACCAGCTCTCCGGCGGCATGCGTCAGCGCGTGGGTCTGGCCCGCGCCTTGGCGGCGGACACCGACATCATCCTGATGGACGAAGCATTCAGTGCGCTGGATCCGCTGATCCGCGCCGAGATGCAGGACCAGTTGCTGGAGCTGCAAAAGACCCTGCACAAGACCATCGTGTTCATCACCCACGACCTCGACGAGGCCGTGCGCATCGGCAACCGCATTGCGATCCTCAAGGACGGCCGCCTGATCCAGGTCGGCACCCCGAGAGAGATCCTGCATTCGCCGGCGGATGAGTATGTCGACCGGTTCGTGCAGCGGCGGGCGGCAGTAGTCTGAAATGGATTGCCTTTGTGGCGAGGGGATTTATCCCCGATGGGTGGCGAAGCCGCCCCCAAACATTGCATGCGGTGCACCTGAAACATCCTGGCTGCAGTTTTTGGGGCTGCTGCGCAGCCCATCGGGGATAAATCCCCTCGCCACAGGGTGTATCAACAGAATTGGTATGAGGTTTTAGATGTCCCAGGCTGAAAAAATCATCATCACCGGCAACCCCCTGCACTGGCAGGACGTGGTCGCCGTCGCCCGTCATGGCGCGCAACTGGAGCTGTCGAGCGAGACCTGGGCACGTATCGAAAACGCTCAGGGCATCGTCCAGCGCATCGTCGAAAGCGGCGAGCGTGCTTATGGCGTCAATACCGGCCTGGGTGGTTTGTCCAATGTCTCGCTGAAGGACGAACAACTCAGCCAGCTCTCGCGCAACACCTTGCTCAGTCACGCCTGTGGTGTCGGCCCGGTGCTGCCCGATGAGCAGACCCGCGCGATCATCTGCGCGGCGATTCACAACTACAGCCACGGCAAATCCGGTATTCATCGCCGCGTGGTCGAAGCGTTGCTGGCGCTGCTCAATCGGGGCATCACCCCGCAGGTGCCGTCGCAAGGTTCGGTGGGTTACCTGACGCACATGGCGCACATCGGCATCGCGCTGCTGGGCGTGGGCAATGTCAGCTATCGCGGGCAAATCATCTCGGCGCAGCAGGCGTTGGCCGAAGAAGGCCTGCAACCGGTGCAGCTCGGCGCAAAGGACGGTTTGTGCCTGGTCAACGGCACGCCGTGCATGACCGGCCTCAGCTGCCTGGCGATTGCCGATGCGACGCGACTGGTGCAATGGGCCGACGTGATCGGCGCCATGAGCTTCGAAGCCCAGCGCGGCCAGATCGCCGCGTTCGACGCCGAGATCATCGCGCTCAAACCGCACCCGGGCATGCAGCAGGTCGGGAGCAATCTGCGTGCGTTACTCGATGGCAGTGAAGTGATCGCGACCAGCAAAGGCATTCGCACTCAGGATGCGCTGAGCATCCGCTCGATCCCGCAGGTGCACGGCGCAGCGCGCGATCAACTGGAACATGCGATCAGGCAGGTGGAAGCCGAACTCAATGGCTGCACCGATAACCCGTTGCTGCTGGGCACGCCGGACAACTTCCGGGTGATGTCGCAGGCTAACCCGCACGGCCAGTCAGTGGCGATGGCAGCGGATCTGCTGGCGATTGCCATGGCCGAAATCGGCTCGATTGCCGAGCGTCGCCTCGATCGCCTGGTCAACCCGCATGTCAGCGGTCTGCCGGCGTTTCTGGTGGCCAATCCGGGGGTGAACTCCGGAATGATGATCGTGCAATACGTCGCCGCCTCGCTGTGTGCCGAGAACCGCCAACTGGCGCAACCGGCGGTGCTCGACAACTACGTCACCTCGGGCCTGCAGGAAGACCACTTGAGCATGGGCACCAGCGCTGCGCTGAAGCTGCACCGTGCCCTCGAAAACTGCACGCAGATCCTCGCCATCGAGTACCTGCTGGCGGCGCAGGCCTTTGAATTTCTCAAGGCGCAGCGCTTTGGCGCAGGCACCGACCGGGCGTGGCGCCTGCTGCGTGAAACCGTCCCGGCCTACGATCAGGATCGCTGGCTGGCGCCGGACATCGCTGCCGCCGCAAGCATTCTGAAACACCCGGATTCGCTGCACAACGTATTACCGAATCTGCACTGACAATACCCATACCAGCGTGCCAAGGCGTGGATCGTCCACAAGACGAGAAACGACGGATAACGGAATGCTCCGGAGCGACTGGTAGTTAATAACAATGCCTAAACAGGAGCATTTAAATGACTGCGCTGAACCTGATTCCCGGCCAATTGAGCCTGGCCCAACTGCGTGACGTTTATCAGCAACCGGTCAAGCTGACCCTCGACCACAGCGCCTCCGCGCAGATCGAGGCCAGCGTTGCGTGTGTCGAGCAGATCCTCGCCGAGAACCGTACCGCCTACGGCATCAACACCGGTTTCGGCCTGCTGGCCTCGACCCGCATCGCCAGTGAAGACCTGGAAAACCTCCAGCGCTCGCTGGTGCTGTCCCACGCCGCCGGCGTCGGTCAGCCGATCAGCGATGAACTGGTGCGGCTGATCATGGTGCTCAAGGTCAACAGCCTCAGCCGTGGTTTCTCCGGCATCCGCCGCGTGGTGATCGACGCGCTGATCGCGCTGATCAACGCCGAGGTGTACCCGCACATTCCGCTCAAAGGTTCGGTGGGCGCCTCCGGTGACCTGGCACCGCTGGCGCACATGTCGCTGGTGCTGCTCGGCGAGGGCAAGGCGCGCTACAAGGGCGAGTGGATGGAAGCGACTGAGGCGCTGAAAGTCGCCGGTCTGACCCCGCTGACCCTGGCGGCGAAAGAAGGTCTGGCGCTGCTCAACGGTACTCAGGTGTCCACCGCATTTGCCCTGCGCGGTCTTTTTGAAGGTGAAGACCTGTTTGCCGGTGCGCTGGCAATCGGCGGTCTGACGGTGGAAGCGGTGCTCGGTTCGCGCTCGCCGTTCGATGCACGTATTCACGCCGCTCGCGGTCAGAAAGGTCAGATTGATGCTGCAGCCGCGTATCGCGATCTGCTCGGTGAGCGCAGTGAAGTCTCCGACTCGCACCAGAACTGCGAGAAGGTTCAGGACCCGTACTCGCTGCGTTGCCAGCCACAGGTCATGGGCGCCTGCCTGACCCAGTTCCGTCAGGCCGCCGATGTGCTGGTGGTCGAAGCCAACGCCGTCTCCGACAACCCGTTGGTGTTCGCCGCTGAAGGCGATGTGATTTCCGGCGGTAACTTCCACGCCGAGCCGGTGGCCATGGCCGCCGACAACATGGCCCTGGCCATTGCTGAAATCGGCTCGCTGAGCGAACGCCGTATCTCGCTGATGATGGACAAGCACATGTCGCAACTGCCGCCGTTTCTGGTGGCCAATGGCGGCGTCAACTCGGGCTTCATGATCGCTCAGGTGACCGCCGCGGCACTGGCCAGCGAGAACAAGGCGCTGGCCCATCCGCATTCGGTCGACAGCCTGCCGACCTCGGCCAACCAGGAAGACCACGTGTCGATGGCTCCGGCCGCCGGCAAGCGCCTGTGGGAAATGGCCGAGAACACCCGCGGGATTCTCGCGGTGGAATGGCTGGCGGCGGTGCAGGGGCTGGACCTGCGCAATGGTCTGAAGACCTCGGCCAAGCTGGAACAGGCGCGGGCGATTCTGCGCCGCGAAGTGCCATTCTATGAGAAGGATCGCTTCTTTGCGCCGGACATCAATGCGGCGACCGAGTTGTTGGCTTCGCGGTGTCTGACCGAGCTGGTTCCAGCCAGGCTGCTGCCGAGCCTGTAAGGCCCTCATCGCTGGCAAGCCAGCTCCCACAAATACCTGTGGGAGCTGGCTTGCCAGCGATACGATTTTGAACAAGACGAGGACTTGGGATGAAAACCCTCTGGCAACACTGCCACGTCGCAACCATGGCGCAAGGCGTCTACTCGATCATCGAGGATGCGGCCATTGTGACGTCCGGTGCGCACATCGAGTGGATCGGCCCGCGCAATCAATTGCCCTCTGGCGAATACCCGGCGGTCAACGACCTGCAAGGCGCGTGGGTCACCCCCGGCCTGATCGACTGCCACACCCACACGGTGTTCGGTGGCAACCGCAGCGGCGAATTCGAGAAACGCTTGCAAGGCGTCAGCTACGCCGAGATCGCGGCGCAAGGCGGCGGTATCGCCAGCACTGTGCGCGCCACCCGTGAAGCGAGCGAAGACGAGCTGTTCGCCAGCGCCGCCAAGCGTTTGAAAAGCCTGATGCGCGACGGCGTGACCACGGTCGAGATGAAGTCCGGCTACGGTCTGGATCTGGCCAGCGAACGCAAGATCCTGCGGGTCATTCGCCGGCTCGCCGCGCAACTGCCGATCAGCGTGCGCAGCACCTGTCTGGCTGCCCACGCCTTGCCGCCGGAGTACAAGGATCGCGCTGACGACTACATCGAGCACATCTGCGCCGAGATGCTTCCCGCTTTGGCCGCCGAAGGTCTGGTCGATGCCGTGGATGCGTTCTGCGAGTACCTGGCGTTCTCGCCGGAGCAGGTCGAGCGGGTGTTCATCACTGCGCAAAAGCTTGGTCTGCCGGTAAAGCTGCATGCCGAACAATTGTCGTCACTGCATGGCTCCAGCCTGGCTGCGCGCTATAAGGCGTTGTCCGCCGATCACCTGGAGTTCATGGATGAAGACGACGCCATCGCCATGGCCAAAGCCGACACCGTCGCCGTGCTGTTGCCGGGCGCGTTCTATTTCCTTCGCGAAACCCAGTTGCCACCGATGGACGCCCTGCGCAAGCACAAGGTGAAAATCGCCATCGCCAGCGACCTCAACCCCGGCACCTCGCCGGCGCTGTCGTTGCGCCTGATGCTGAACATGGCCTGCACCTGTTTCCGCATGACCCCGGAAGAAGCCCTGGCGGGCGCGACCCTCCACGCGGCGCAAGCGCTGGGCATGGCTGACACCCACGGTTCGCTGGAAGTCGGCAAGGTCGCGGACTTTGTCGCCTGGCAGATCGACCGCCCGGCAGACCTGGCCTATTGGCTCGGGGGCGATCTGGACAAACGCGTCGTGCGTCACGGCGTTGAATCAAGTCTGTAGGAGAGCGGTTGTGGATAAGGTTCTGAACTTCAAACAAGGTCGCGTGCCGCTGCTGATCAGCATGCCTCACGCTGGCGTACGTCTGACCCCGGCGGTCGAGGCCGGATTGATCCCGGACGCGAAAAGCCTGCCGGACACCGACTGGCACATTCCGCAGCTTTACGATTTTGCCGAGGCGTTGGGCGCCAGCACGTTGGCCGCCGAGTACTCGCGGTTTGTCATCGACCTGAACCGCCCGTCCGACGACAAACCGCTGTACGCCGGCGCCACCACCGGGCTGTACCCGGCGACGCTGTTTGACGGTATCCCGTTGTTCAAGGAAGGCCTGGAGCCTTCGAAAGAGGAGCGCGCGACCTATCTGGAACAGATCTGGACGCCCTATCACCGCACCCTGCAGCAAGAGCTGGCGCGGCTGAAGGCTGAGTTCGGCTATGCGCTGCTGTTCGACGCGCACTCGATCCGCTCGGTCATCCCGCACCTGTTCGACGGCAAACTGCCGGATTTCAACCTCGGCACCTTCAACGGCGCCAGTTGCGATCCACAACTGGCGACGCAACTGGAAGCCATCTGCGCCCGTCACGACCCTTACAGCCACGTGCTCAACGGGCGCTTCAAGGGCGGCCACATTACCCGCCATTACGGCAACCCGGCCGAGCACATCCACGCCGTGCAACTGGAGCTGTGCCAGAGCACCTACATGGAAGAGTTCGAACCTTTCCGCTACCGCGCCGATCTGGCGGAGCCGACGCGGGTGGTGCTCAAGGCGTTGCAGCAGGGTTTGCTCGCCTGGGGCGAGAGCCACTACCCATCCTGAACACAGACCCACACCCCCTGTGAGAGCGAGCTTGCTCGCGAAAGCATCGTGTCAGTCGATTATGAGGTGACTGATTCACCGCATTCACGAGCAAGCTCGCTCCCACGAGGGGGCGGTGGTCCGTCCGGGTCGCCGCTGTGCAAAACACAGTCGCCACCGTTCATCTTTCCCTCTCGTCGCCTGCGTAATGTTGCGGCCACGGTGCACCAGACACCGACCTGACAATAATCCGCTGCCGCACGAGAACCCCCGAATGAAAAAGCTCTTCACTCGTTGTGCGTTAATCCTCACCGGTAGCGCGCTGTTCAGCGCTGGCGTCATGGCCAATGACGACGCCTCCTGCAAAACCGTGCGCATGGGCGTGGTCAACTGGACCGACGTGATCGCCACCAGCGGCATGGCCGATGTGTTGCTCAATGGTCTCGGCTACGACAGCAAGCAGACCAGCGCGGTGCAGCAGATCATCTTTGCCGGCATTCGCGACAAGCGTCTGGACATCTTCCTCGGCTACTGGAGACCGGCGATGGACAACAACATTGCACCCTTCCTCGCTGCCAACCAGGTCAAAGTCCTGGACAAGCCGAGTCTGGCAGATGCTCAGGCGACGCTGGCGGTGCCGGATTACGTGGCGGCGGCCGGGTTGAAAACCTTCGCCGACATCGCGAAGTTCAAGGATCAGTTGGGCGGCAAGATCTACGGCATCGAGCCGGGCAGTGGGGCCAACACCACCATCAAGAGCATGATCGAGACCAACCACTTCGGTCTGAAGGATTTCAAGATCATCGAGTCCGGTGAGGCAGGCATGCTCGCCGCTGTGCAACGCGCGGTGAATCGCAAGGAGTTTGTGGTGTTCGTCGGCTGGACCCCGCACCCGATGAACATCAACATGAAGATCACCTACCTGACCGGCAGCGAAGACGTCTACGGCCCCAACGAAGGCGCCGCCACCGTGTCCACCGTGACCGCGCCGGATTACGCCGAACGCTGCCCGAACGTCCATCGCCTGCTGCAAAACCTGACATTCACTGCCGCCCAGGAAAGCCAGCTGATGGTACCGATCATGGCGCGCAAGACGCCGCAGGAAGTGGCGAAGAACTGGCTGCGTGAACACCCCGAGGATCTGCAGCGCTGGCTGGCCGGGGTCAGCAGTTTCGATGGCAAGGATGGCGTGGGCGCGGTTCAGGCCAGTCTGAAAAACTGATGAGCCATTATCCGCTGACGCCGGCCATGGCGGCCTTCGTTACCCGAACTGAAAGTTTCGTCAGTGATGACAGCAGTCTCGCAGGACTGCGCCAGGCCTATGACGCCATGTGTCGGGTCTTCACCCCTGAACGGCCCGCAGGGCTGGAGGTCGTCGACTTCCAGTTGAGCGGCGTACCGGTGCGTTCCTACCGGCCGCCGCTCAAGCCACCGGCCAGCGGCTGGCCTTGCGTGTTGTACTTGCATGGCGGTGGTTGGGTCGTCGGTGGGCTCGACTCTCACGACTTCATCTGTTTCGAGCTAGCCATGGCGCTGGGTGCGATGGTGGTGGCGGTGGATTATCGGCTGGCGCCAGAACATCCATACCCGGCGGGGTTCGAAGATTGCCTGAGTGTCTGGCGCGCGTTGCGCAGCGGGCCGTTCTGGTTTGACCCGCAGAAACTGCTGGTAGCCGGCGACAGCGCCGGTGGCAATCTCGCCGCCGCGTTGTGCCTGGCGTTGCGCGATGCCGGCGAGGCAATGCCGGCGGCTCAAGTGCTGATCTATCCCGGCCTTGGCGGTGACGACCGGTTGCCGTCACGCAGCGAATGCGCCGATGCACCGTTGCTCGGCAGCCATGATGTGCACAGCTATCACGCGTTATACCTGCGCGGCAGCCCTCGGCCGGATGCTTATGCCATGCCGCTGCTCGCTGACGATTTCAGTGGTTTGCCGCCAGCCTGGATCGCCGTGGCGCAATTCGATCCGCTGCGCGACGACGGCGTGCGCTACGCCGAACGACTGGCCAGCGCCGGCACAGACGCTTCGCTCTATTACGGCGAAGGGTTGGTGCACGGTTGTTTGCGTGCGCGAGGTCAGGTCGCCGAGGTCGACCGGCTCTACGAAAACCTGTTGAGGTTCATGGCTGACAAATTGTGACTGCGTGCGGGCATGCTCATTGATGTAAATCGGGTTTATGATGCCGGACGGCAGAATAATAGAAGTCCCCCCAGGGATGACCTCGACCCCTTACGGAGCACGCAATGCAGACATTGTTTCCGCAGATCAAACCCCATGCCCGGCACGATCTGGCTGTCGATGACACCCACACGCTGTACGTCGACGAAAGCGGTTCGCCGGAAGGCTTGCCGGTGGTGTTCATCCACGGTGGCCCCGGCGCCGGTTGCGACGCGCAGAGCCGTCGCTATTTCGACCCGAATCTGTATCGCATTGTCACCTTCGACCAGCGCGGCTGCGGACGCTCCACCCCCCACGCCAGCCTGGAAAACAACACCACCTGGGATCTGGTCGCCGACCTCGAGCGTATCCGCAAGCACCTGGGCATCGACAAATGGGTGCTGTTTGGCGGTTCGTGGGGCTCGACCCTGGCGCTGGCCTACGCACAAACCCATCCGGAGCGTGTTCACGGTCTGATCCTGCGTGGGATCTTTCTCTGCCGTCCGCAGGAAATCGAGTGGTTCTATCAGGCCGGTGCCAGCCGTCTGTTTCCCGATTACTGGCAGGACTACATCGCGCCGATCCCGCTGGACGAGCGCGACGATCTGCTCAGCGCTTTCCACAAGCGCCTGGTCGGTAATGATCAGATCGCCCAGATGCACGCGGCCAAGGCCTGGTCGACGTGGGAAGGGCGCACCGCGACCCTGCGGCCGAACCCGCTGGTGGTCGACCGTTTCTCCGAGCCGCAGCGCGCCCTGTCGATCGCGCGGATCGAATGCCACTACTTCACCAACAATGCGTTCCTCGAGCCGAACCAGCTGATCCGCGACATGGGCAAGATCGCTCATCTGCCGGGGGTGATCATTCACGGTCGCTACGACGTGATCTGCCCGCTGGACAACGCCTGGGAATTGCATCAGGCCTGGCCGAACAGCGAGCTGCAGGTGATTCGCGATGCTGGCCACGCCGCCTCCGAGCCAGGCATTACCGACGCGCTGGTGCGTGCCGCGAGCAACATGGCCCGCCGCCTGCTCGACCTGCCGCCTGAAGAAGCATGAAGGGGCTGCTACAGCGCGTGCGCGGTGCGCGGGTCGAAGTCGCGGGAGAAATAGTCGGCGCGGTGGATCAGGGTTTGCTGGTGCTGGTGGCGGTCGAACCCGACGACACCCGTGCCAGTGCCGACAAACTTCTGCATAAGCTGCTTAACTATCGGGTATTCAGTGACGCCGAGGGCAAGATGAATCTGTCCCTGGCGGATGTGGGCGGCGGGTTGCTGCTGGTCTCTCAGTTCACCCTGGCTGCCGACACCAAGAGCGGGTTGCGTCCGAGTTTCTCGACCGCAGCCCCTCCGGCATTGGGCGAGGAATTGTTCGACTATCTATTCAGCAAAGCGAAACAGATGCATGGCACTGTGGCATCAGGTAGATTCGGCGCGGATATGCAGGTGCACCTGGTCAACGATGGCCCGGTAACCTTCCTGTTACAGACATGAAAGCGCTTGAAACATCTTTTCAAAGGCTTTTCGACTGAAAACAGGCGTTTTTCGCGATAAATACTTTGTTACCCCTGATGCGTTGTCACGCGGGCTACTAGATAATCGCGCGCTATGGGGATCAGCGTTCGCTGGTCCATTTTTGACTTAGGTAGAGACTTGTCTGGATCCGATTGGGGAATCATTTTGCCCCAGTGGAGTCGGAACAATGCTCGCCAACCTGGCATATAGATAGCTGGCCGTTGGTTTTTTGATCTGTTTTCGGCGAGGGTTGCTCGTGATTGTTAGTCCCTGTAATGCAGCAAAAATGTCTGCCAAACGCATGCGAAGTGCCCTGGTAGCGGGTTCGGCGCTCCTGTGCCTGCTCAGCGCCGGCCAGCTTTGGGCGTTCAATCTTGACGATGTATCAGCCAAGGCTAAAGAGCTCGCCGGGCAGAAATTCGAAGCCCCGCGCAGCAACCTGCCGAACGAATTCCGCGACATGAAATTCGCGGACTATCAGAAAATCCGCTTCCTCACCGAAAAGGCTGAGTGGGCCGATCAGAAGACCCCGTTCAAGCTGTCCTTCTATCACCAGGGCATGCACTTCGATACGCCGGTGAAAATCAACGAAATCACGGCGAACACCGTCGAAGAGATCAAATACGATCCGACCCGCTTCGATTTTGGCGACCTCAAGTTCGATCCGAAGGCCACCGAGCAGCTGGGCTACGCCGGTTTCCGTGTGCTGTACCCGATCAACAAGGTCGACAAGCAAGACGAAATCATGACCATGCTTGGCGCGAGCTACTTCCGCGTCGTCGGCAAGGGTCACACCTACGGTCTGTCGGCCCGTGGTCTGGCGATCGACACCGCGCTGCCGTCGGGCGAAGAGTTTCCGCGTTTCCGCGAGTTCTGGATTCAGCAGCCGAAGCCGGGCGACAAGCACCTGGTGATCTTCGCCCTGCTCGATTCGCCGCGCGCCACCGGTGCCTACCGTCTGATCCTGCGTCCGGGCAGCGACACCATTGTCGACGTCAAGGCGCAGATGTTCCTGCGTGACAAGGTCGGCAAACTGGGCATCGCGCCGTTGACCAGCATGTTCCTGTTCGGCGCCAACCAGCCGTCGAAAGTCCTCAACTACCGTCGTGAACTGCACGACTCCAGCGGTCTGTCGATCCATGCCGGCAACGGCGAGTGGATCTGGCGTCCGCTGAACAACCCGAAACACCTGGCCGTGAGCAACTTCAGCGTCGAGAACCCGCGTGGTTTCGGTCTGCTGCAGCGTGGCCGCGACTTCAGCCACTACGAAGACCTCGACGACCGCTACGACAAGCGCCCAAGCGCCTGGATCGAGCCGAAGGGCGAGTGGGGCAAGGGCACCGTTGATCTGGTAGAGATTCCGACCGCCGACGAAACCAACGACAACATCGTTGCGTTCTGGAGCCCGGAAACCATGCCGGAGCCAGGCAAGCCGCTGGACTTCGCCTACCGTTTGCACTGGACCATGGACGAAGCGGCGATTCACGCCCCCGACAGCGCCTGGGTCAAGCAGACCCTGCGTTCGACCGGTGACGTCAAGCAGTCGAACCTGATCCGTCAGCCGGACGGCAGCGTCGCCTACCTGGTCGACTTCGAAGGTCCATCGCTGGCAGCCCTGGCGCCGGATGCCGACGTGCGCAGTCAGGTCAGCGTTGGCGATAACGCCGAGCTGGTCGAGAACAGCGTGCGCTACAACCCGGAAACCAAGGGCTGGCGCCTGACCCTGCGGATGAAGATCAAGGACGCGAGCAAGTCCACCGAGATGCGTGCTGCCCTGGTCCAGCCAGTGGTCACCGCTGATCTGGCCAAATCTTCGGTACCGGCGTCGAATTCGTCGGTGGCCAAGGCTGACAAGATCGCCGCCAAGCAACAAGAGAAGGAAGACAAGGAAGCCAAGGCCGCTGAAGCCAAACAGGCCGACGCCAAGCCCGCCGCAGATGCCAAGGACAAGGCCAACAAAGACGCCAAGCAGCCAGCGGCTGCGAACGCGGCCCCAGCCACACCGGAATCGGCACCGACTGAAGAAGTCCTGACCGAGACCTGGAGCTATCAGTTGCCTGCCGATGAGTAACTCTCAAGTACAGCCAGAAACTCTGTCGGAGTATCTGGCGCATCTGCCGATGACCGACGAGCAGCGCGCGGAACTCGCGGGCTGCCAGTCTTTCAGCGAACTGCACCAGCGCCTGTCGTCGCCAATGTTCGACGCCTCTGCCGAAGCCGCCCAGGCTTCGGTGGGCAAGCGCCTGACCCTGAGCACCGCCGAGGAACTGGAAGAGGCGGAAATGCTGGTGCTCGACGCCAGCGGCCGGGTCGCCATGAAGGCGACGCCGCCCATCCACCGGACCAAAGTCGTGCCAGAACCCTGGCGCACCAATATTCTGGTGCGTGGCTGGCGCCGTCTGACCGGTCGCACCAACCCGCCGCAGCCGCCAAAAGATGCGAATGTGTTGCCGGCCGCGCGCTGGCGCACCGTCGGTTCGATCCGTCGCTACATTCTGTTGCTGCTGATGCTCGGCCAGACCATCGTCGCCGGCTGGTACATGAAAGGCATCATGCCGTACCAGGGCTGGTCGTTCGTCGATCTTGAAGAGGTTCTGCACCAGCCGCTGCTGCAAACCGCCACGCAAGTGCTGCCGTATGCGCTGCAAACCAGCATCCTGATTCTGTTCGGGATTCTGTTCTGCTGGGTGTCGGCCGGCTTCTGGACGGCGCTGATGGGCTTCCTCGAGTTGCTCACCGGTCACGACAAATACCGTATCTCCGGCAAAAGCGCTGGCAACGAGCCGATTCCGAAGGACGCCCGTACTGCGCTGGTGATGCCGATCTGCAACGAAGACGTGCCCCGGGTATTCGCCGGTCTGCGCGCCACCTTCGAATCGGTCGCGGCCACCGGTGATCTGGATCGCTTCGACTTCTTCGTCCTCAGCGACAGTAACGACACCGATATCTGCGTCGCCGAGCAACAGGCCTGGTTGGACGTCTGCCGCGAAGCCAAAGGCTTCGGCAAGATCTTCTATCGCCGCCGTCGCCGTCGTGTGAAACGCAAGAGCGGCAACCTCGACGACTTCTGCCGTCGTTGGGGCGGTGACTACAAGTACATGGTCGTGCTCGACGCCGACTCGGTGATGAGCGGCGAGTGCCTGACCAGTCTGGTACGCCTGATGGAAGCCACGCCGGACGCCGGGATCATCCAGACCGCGCCACGTGCGTCGGGCATGGACACGCTGTATGCGCGCATGCAGCAGTTCGCCACCCGCGTTTACGGTCCGCTGTTTACCGCCGGTCTGCACTTCTGGCAGTTGGGTGAATCCCACTACTGGGGTCACAACGCGATCATCCGCATGAAGCCGTTCATCGACCACTGCGCCCTGGCGCCGTTGCCGGGCAAAGGTGCGTTCTCCGGGGCGATCCTGTCTCACGACTTCGTTGAAGCCGCGCTGATGCGTCGTGCCGGTTGGGGCGTGTGGATTGCCTACGATCTGCCGGGCAGCTACGAAGAACTGCCGCCAAACCTGCTCGACGAACTCAAGCGTGACCGTCGCTGGTGCCACGGCAACCTGATGAACTTCCGCCTGTTCCTGGTCAAGGGCATGCACCCGGTGCACCGTGCGGTGTTCCTGACTGGCGTGATGTCGTACCTGTCGGCGCCGTTGTGGTTCTTCTTCCTGGTGCTGTCGACCGCGCTGCTGGCGGTGAACACGCTGATGGAGCCACAGTACTTCCTGGAACCACGTCAGCTTTATCCGCTGTGGCCGCAATGGCACCCGGACAAGGCGATCGCGCTGTTCTCGACGACCATTGTGCTGCTGTTCCTGCCGAAACTGCTGAGCATCATCCTGATCTGGGCCAAGGGCGCGAAAGAGTTCGGTGGCAAGTTCAAGGTGACCCTGTCGATGCTGCTGGAGATGCTGTTCTCCATGTTGCTGGCGCCGGTGCGGATGATTTTCCACACCCGTTTCGTCCTGGCCGCGTTCCTCGGCTGGGCCGCGACCTGGAACTCGCCGCAGCGTGACGACGACTCCACGCCATGGAGCGAGGCGGTCAAGCGTCACGGTCCGCAGACCCTGCTGGGTTTCTGCTGGGCGCTGCTGGTGATCTGGCTGAACCCGAGCTTCCTGTGGTGGCTGGTGCCGATCGTCGGTTCGCTGATGCTGTCGATTCCGGTGTCGGTGATTTCCAGTCGTGTCGGTCTGGGCCTCAAGTCCCGTGACGAGAGCCTGTTCCTCATCCCCGAGGAATACAATCCGCCGCAGGCGCTGCTGGCGACCGATCAGTACACCCACGAAAACCGTTGGCACGCACTGAATGACGGCTTTATTCGTGCGGTGGTCGATCCACAGCAGAACGCCTTGGCGTGTTCGCTGGCGACGGCCCGTCACGGTCAGGCCGAGCCGATCGAGTGGCTGCGTCAGGAGCGTGTGCGTCACGCGATCAAGGTCGGTCCGGCCGGGCTGAACAACCATGATCGCCTGCAACTGCTGAGCGATCCGGTGGCCCTGGCCCGTCTGCACGAGCAGGTGTGGGCCGAAGGTCACGCCGAGTGGCTGGATGCCTGGCGCGCTTCGGTGAAAGCCGATCCCCACGCGCCGCTGCTGCCGCTCAAGCCTGTGAGCATGCAGGCGCAACCGGCTTAAGAAAAAGCCCCGCCAATGCGGGGCTTTTTTTTAAAAGATCGCAGCCTTCGGCAGCTCCTACAGGTGTGCACATAACCCTGTAGGAGTTGCCGAAGGCTGCGATCTTTTGCTTTCAAAACCCTCCCCGCAACAACAAATCGCCGCAAAAAACCTTGTGCAAACGGACGAGTGCGTTAGCATCCGTCCCCGAATTGGCGCACCCGGGCATTTTTGCCCATCACGGCTGTTTTTCGCGCCGCACATGCAATGGTTTTGGGGACTTGAAGATGAAGAAGTATCTGTCGATGCTGCTGGTCGGCGTCACGGCACTGGTTGCAGTCAATGCGGCGCACGCCGGTGCAATCGATGACGCGGTCAAGCGCGGCACATTGAAAGTCGGTATGGATCCGACCTACATGCCGTTCGAAATGACCAACAAGCGCGGCGAGATCATCGGCTTCGAAGTCGACATCCTCAAAGCCATGTCCAAGGCCATGGGGGTCAAGCTGGAGCTGGTGTCTACCGGTTACGACGGGATCATTCCGGCCCTGATGACCGACAAGTTCGACATGATCGGCAGCGGCATGACCCTGACTCAGGAACGCAACCTGCGCCTGAACTTCAGCGAACCGTTCATTGTGGTCGGCCAGACCCTGCTGATCCGCAAGGAGCTGGAAGGCACCATCAAGTCCTATAAAGACCTGAACACCGCCGACTACCGCATCACCTCCAAGCTCGGCACCACCGGTGAGATGGTCGCCAAGAAGCTGATCGCCAAAGCCAAGTACCACGGCTACGACAACGAGCAGGAAGCCGTGCTCGACGTGGTCAACGGCAAGGCCGACGCGTTCATCTACGACGCACCGTACAACGTGGTCGCGGTGAACAAGGTCGGCGCCGGCAAACTGGTGTTCCTCGACAAGCCGTTCACCTACGAGCCGCTGGCCTTCGGTCTGAAGAAGGGTGATTACGACAGCCTCAACTTCATCAATAACTTCCTGCACCAGATCCACGAAGACGGCACTTACGATCGCATCCATGACAAGTGGTTCAAGAGCACCGAGTGGCTCAAGGACATGGAATAAGCCCGGTCGCATAGACCGAGTTGCCCCATTCGCGAGCAGGCTCGCTCCCACATTGGAATGCATTCC